>NZ_JBEORT010000067.1:0-38576 GCF_040302425.1 Streptomyces sp. NPDC126497 | reverse complement strand
CACCCTCCCGGACCTGGCCCAGGTGCCGGCGGTCGCCGCGACGTTGGAGAAGCTGGCCGGAGCGGCCGCCCGGTAGGAAGGGGTCCCGACACCGGCGTCGGCGGCCGCATCCGCAAGCAGGACGTCATCGCCGCCGCCGAGGCCGCGAAGGCCGCCGCCGCCCCGGCTCCGGCCGCCGCCCCCGCCGCGCCCTCCGCGAAGAAGGCCCCGGCCCTCGAGGCCTCCCCGCTGCGCGGTCAGACCGTGAAGATGCCGCGGATCCGCAAGGTCATCGGCGACAACATGGTCAAGGCCCTGCACGAGCAGGCCCAGCTGTCCTCGGTGGTCGAGGTCGACGTCACCCGTCTGATGAAGCTGCGCGCCCGCGCCAAGGACGCGTTCGCGGCACGCGAGGGCGTCAAGCTCTCCCCGATGCCGTTCTTCGTCAAGGCCGCGGCCCAGGCGCTGAAGGCCCACGCGCCGATCAACGCCAAGATCAACGAGGCTGAGGGGACCATCACCTACTTCGACACCGAGAACATCGGTATCGCGGTGGACTCCGAGAAGGGCCTGATGACCCCGGTCATCAAGAACGCCGGTGACCTCAACCTGGCCGGCATCGCCAAGGCGACCGCCGACCTGGCGGGCAAGGTCCGGGCGAGCAAGATCAGCCCGGACGAGCTGGCCGGCGCGACCTTCACCATCTCCAACACCGGTTCGCGCGGTGCGCTGTTCGACACGATCATCGTGCCCCCGGGCCAGGTCGCGATCCTCGGCATCGGTGCCACGGTCAAGCGTCCGGCCGTCATCGAGACCGAGGAGGGCACGGTCATCGGCGTCCGCGACATGACCTACCTGACCCTCTCCTACGACCACCGCCTGGTGGACGGCGCCGACGCGGCCCGCTACCTGACGGCGGTCAAGGCGATCCTGGAGGCGGGCGAGTTCGAGGTCGAGCTCGGCCTGTGACCCCGTGACCGCTTGATCCGCGGCCGCCGGCACGGCCGTACGGTGCCCCCGTCGGGGAAGCCCTCGAGGCTTCCCGGGCGGGGGCACCGGCGTATGGAGCGTGTAAGTCTCGTCTCACCTGGGCGAAAGCGACCCTGTGCGCCCCTCCCGGGCGGGCCCGCCGCCGTATTGTCTAAGCGTCACAGCCCCCCGGGGGCCCGCGGGCCCCGCTAAGGAGCCCCACATGACCGCGCCCGTCGTCCACTCGCTGCGCGAACAGATCCGCGAGCACATCCTGGAAGGGATCATCAGCGGGCGCTGGCAGCCGGGCGAGCGGATCGTGGAGCGGCGGATCGCCACCGAGCTGGAGGTCAGCCAGACTCCCGTGCGGGAGGCGCTGCGCGAGCTGGAGTCGCTGCGGCTGATCGAGTCGGTGCCGAACAAGGGCGTGCGGGTGCGGAACCTGACGGCCGCCGACCTGGAGGAGAGCTACCCCGTCCGGGCCGGTCTGGAGGCGATCGCGGCGGAGCTGGCGGCGGCGCGGCTGGCGGAGGACTGCTCGACGCTGGAGCCCCACGTCGCCGCGCTGTACGAGGCGGACCGCCTGGCGGACGGGACGGGGCAGGTGCGGCACACCGTGGCGTTCCACCGGGAACTGGTGCGGGCCGCCGGCAACTCGGTGCTGCTGCACACCTGGGAGGGGCTGGGGATCGAGGTGTTCACGGCGTTGTCGATACGGTGGCTGGGGACGGTGCAGCAGTCGTACGCGGAGGAGCACGAGGAGCTGGTGGCCGCGTTCCGGCGGCGGGATCCGCTGATCGCCGACCTGGTCAAGGCACATGTGCTGGGGTGCGCGCCCCGCGCGTAGCGCCGGGGCCCCCGCCCCGCCGCCCCTTCCGCGCCCGCGCGGCGGAGCCGGACGCCGACACGGTCCGCGGGGACGCGGGGGACCGCGCGATCGGCCCTCGACGGCCCGCGGTCGCCATACCGCCGGACCCGCCCGCGCTCTTCCGCGCACGCACCCCCTCACCTGCGCAAACCCCCGACCGGACAGTCACCCGGTGCCACCGCCGGAGGCACCCCGTGCCGACTTTCTCGAGATCAAGAGGTTTTCCCCCTCCACCCTTTGATCGATCATCGATCAGGGGGTTATTGTCGCCAACGGGCTTCACCCGAGCCCTCCGCCCTGTCCTGCCAAAGACACAAGGGCACCCCCCTTCGACTGAGGAAGGCGGCGACATGACCGACCCCAACGCCATCCAGCCGAGCGAGCTCGACCAGCTCCCGGACCGCGACCCCGAGGAGACCGCCGAGTGGCAGGCCTCCCTGGACGCCGTCGCCAAGGCGGCCGGGCCGCACCGTGCCGCGTACCTGATGCGCCGCACGCTGGAGCGTGCCGAGGGAGCCGGCCTCGCGCTGCCGAAGCTCCTCGAGACGGACTACGTCAACACCATCCCCACCTCCGCCGAGCCCGCCGTGGACGGCGACGAGGCGCTGGAGCAGCGGATCACCGCCTGGAACCGCTGGAACGCGGCTGCCATGGTGACCCGCGGCAGCAAGTACGGCGTCGGCGGCCACATCGCCACCTTCGCCTCCGCGGCCTGGCTCTACGAGACCGGCTTCAACCACTTCTTCCGCGGCAAGGAGGGTGACGGCTCCGGCGACCAGCTCTACATCCAGGGCCACGCCTCCCCCGGCATCTACGCCCGCGCCTTCCTCGACGGCCGGATCAGCGAGCAGCAGCTCGACAACTTCCGCCGCGAGGCCGGCGGCAACGGCCTGCCGTCGTACCCGCACCCGCGCCGGCTGCCCTGGCTGTGGGAGTTCCCCACCGTCTCCATGGGCCTCGGCCCGATCTCCGCGATCTACCAGGCGCGGTTCAACCGCTATCTGACCAGCCGCGGCATCAAGGACGTCTCCGACTCCCACGTCTGGGCGTTCCTCGGCGACGGCGAGATGGACGAGCCCGAGTCGACGACCGCGCTCACCCTCGCCTCCCGCGAGCAGCTGGACAACCTGACCTTCGTCGTCAACTGCAACCTGCAGCGCCTCGACGGCCCGGTCCGCGCCAACTTCAAGATCGTGCAGGAGCTGGAGGCCCAGTTCCGCGGCGCCGGCTGGAACGTCATCAAGACGCTCTGGGGCACGGCGTGGGACGAGCTGTTCCGGCTCGACACCACCGGCGCCCTGGTCCGCCGCCTCCGCGAGGTGCCGGACGCACAGGTGCAGACGTACCAGACGCGCGACGCCGCCTACATCCGCGAGGACTTCTTCGGCAAGGACCCGGCGCTCGTCGAGATGGCGAAGCTGCTGAGCGACGACAAGATCCTCGAGTGCTTCCACCTCTCCCGCGGCGGCCACGAGTCCCGCAAGGTGTACGCCGCGTACAAGGCCGCGCTCGCCCACAAGGGCGCGCCGACCGTGATCCTGGCGCAGACGGTCAAGGGCCACACCCTCGGTGAGGGCTTCGCCTCCAAGAACGCCAACCACCAGATGAAGAAGCTGACGGTGGACGAGTTCAAGGCGATGCGCGACCGGCTGGAACTGCCGATCCCGGACTCGCAGTTCGTCGACGGCCAGGTCCCCTACGTCCACCCGGGCGCCGACTCCCCCGAGGTCCGCTACCTCCAGGAGCGCCGCGCGGCCCTCGGCGGTCCGGCCCCGGCCCGCCGCGTGCACCCGGTCGCGCCGCTGCCCCAGCCCGCCGACAAGGCGTTCGCCGCCTTCGACAAGGGCTCCGGCTCGCAGAACGTGGCCACCACCATGGCCTTCGTCCGCCTGGTCAAGGACCTGGTCCGCGACAAGGAGACCGGCAGGCGCTGGGTGCCGATCGTCCCCGACGAGGCGCGCACCTTCGGCATGGAGAGCCTCTTCCCGTCCCTCGGCATCTACTCGCCGATGGGCCAGACGTACGAGCCGGTCGACCGCGACCAGCTGATGTACTACAAGGAAGCCAAGAACGGCCAGATCTTCAACGAGGGCATCACCGAGGCCGGTGCCATGGCCGAGTTCGTCGCCGCCTCGACGTCGTACGCGACGCACGGCGAGACGATGATCCCGTTCTACATCTACTACTCGATGTTCGGCTGGCAGCGCACCGGCGACCAGATGTGGCAGCTCGGCGACCAGCTCGGCCGCGGCTTCCTGGTCGGCGCCACGGCCGGCCGCACCACGCTGACGGGCGAGGGCCTGCAGCACGCCGACGGCCACTCGCCGGTCATCGCGGCCACCAACCCGGCGGCGCTGACGTACGACCCGGCGTTCGCGTACGAGATCGGCGTCATCGTCAAGGAGGGTCTGCGCCGGATGTTCGGCGAGGCCCTGCCGGACGAGGACCAGAACGTCTTCTACTACCTGACGGTCTACAACGAGCCGCTGCCGCAGCCCGCCAAGCCGCAGACGGCCGGCATCGACGAGGGCATCGTCAAGGGCCTGTACCGCTTCAACACGGCGGAGTCCGCGGGCCTGTCCCCGGCCGCGAACGCGCCGCGCATCCAGCTGCTCGGCTCCGGCACGGCGATCCACTGGGCGCTCAAGGCGCAGAAGCTGCTCGCCGAGGAGTGGGGCGTGGCCGCCGACGTGTGGTCGGCCACCTCGTGGACCGAGCTGCGCCGGGACGCCATGGAGGCGGACGAGGCGCTGCTGCGGGGCGAGGAGCGGGTGCCGTTCGTCCGGCAGGCGCTCCAGGGCGCCGAGGGTCCGGTGCTCGCGGTCTCCGACTACATGCGCCAGGTCCCGGACCAGATCGCGCAGTGGGTCGAGCAGGACTACTCGTCGCTGGGCGCCGACGGCTTCGGTCTGTCGGACACCCGTGACGCGGCCCGCCGCCACTTCGGCGTGGACGCCGAGTCCATCGTCGTCGCGGCCCTGGCCCAGCTCGCCCGCCGCGGCGAGGTGAAGGCCACGGCCGTGAAGGAAGCGCGCGAGAGGTACGGCCTGTAAGGGCCCGTGCCGCGCAGCAGGCCCCCGCCGTCACGGCGGGGGCCTGCTGCATGATGGGGCCCATGCGCGCTGCCCGGCTGATCAAGATGGTGCTCCTGCTCCAGTCCCGGCCCTCCATGACCGCCGCCGAACTGGCGCGGGAGCTGGAGGTGTCGGAGCGCACGGTCACCCGGGACGCACAGGCGCTGTCGGAGGCCGGGGTGCCGGTCTACGCGGACCGGGGGCGGATCGGCGGGTACCGGCTGGTCGGCGGGTACCGGACCCGGCTGACCGGGCTGGCGCGCGGCGAGGCGGAGGCGCTGTTCCTGTCCGGGGTGCCGGGGGCGCTGCGCGAGATGGGCCTGGAGGACGCGGCCTCGGCGGCCCGCCTGAAGGTGTCGGCCGCCCTGCTGCCCTCCCTCCGGGACGCCCCCCGCACGGCCGCGCAGCGCTTCCACCTGGACGCGCCGAACTGGTTCCACGAGCCGGACACGCCCGGGCTGCTGCCGGCGGTCGCGGACGCGGTGTGGGACGACCGGCGGATCACCGCCCGCTACCGGCGCGGCGAGCACGAGGTGGAGCGGGAGCTGGAGCCGTACGGGCTCGTGCTCAAGGCGGGCGTCTGGTACCTGTGCGCGCGGGTTTCCGGGCACGGGTCCTTCCGGGTGTACCGGATCGACCGGTTCACGGCGGTGGAGGCGGCCGAGGAGCGTTTCGAACGCGCGGCGGACTTCGACCTGCCGGCGTTCTGGGAGGAGCGGGCGGAGCAGTTCGCGCGCTCGATCCTGCGGGCCGAGGTCGTGGTGCGGCTGTCGGCGCAGGGGGTGCGCCGGCTGCCGTACGCCGTGGACCCGCTGTCCGCGCGGGAGGCGCTGGCGCGGGCGGGCGGGCCGGACGGGAGCGGCTGGGTGACGGTGACCCTGCCGGTGGAGTCCGAGGAGGTCGCCCGCGAACAGCTGACGGCGCTGGGGGCGGAGGCGGAGGTGCTGGCGCCGGCGTCCCTGCGGGAGCGGTTCGCGGCGGAGGCCGCGCGGCTGGCGGAGCTGTACGGGCGGTGAAAGGGGGTGGCCCTTTTCCGGACCCCGGTCGCCCGCCCCCGCCGCCCCGTGGAGAGGGGCCCCGTCCGTGCGCGCACTGCGGGTGCGTACGCGGGACACAGGGCCGATGCTTGACCTCGTGATGGACGAGACGGAGTTCTGGGAGCTGGTGGACACCGCCCGCGAGGACGCCGGGGGCGATCCGGAGGAGCAGGCCGACCTGCTGGTGGAGCGGCTGGCACGGCTGGACCCGGAGGCGGTCCTGGACTTCGCCCGTCACTTCGAGTCCCGCTACCACCGCGCCCACCGCTGGGACCTGTGGGGCGCCGCGTGGCTGCTGCTGGGCGGAGCGAGCGACGACGCCTTCGACTACTTCCGGTGCTGGCTGATCGGCCAGGGCCGGGAGGTGTTCGAGGGCGCCCTGCACGACCCGGACGCGCTCGCCGATCTCCTCGACGACTTCGACGAGGAGATCGACGGCGACGGCGAGGACCTCGGTTACGCGGCGGACGAGGCGTACGAGCAGCTCACCGGCGCGGTGGCACCCGACCTCGGCCTGCCCCCGGCCCCGGCGGAGCCGGAGGGCACACCGGTCGACTTCGGGAACGAGGCCCTGCTCGCCGAGCGCTACCCGCGGCTGTGGGAGCGGTTCGGGGGCTGAGCCGCGAACCGGTCACAGGCGCCGGTGCGGGCTCGGCGCCTGGCGCAGGGGCGCGGCGTTGGCCCGCACGAGGGCGGCGGCGGTGTGGGCCGTCGGGCCGAGGACGACGGCCGCGGCGGCGCACAGGGCCGTCCAGGGGCGGCGCAGGGCGTCCGCCCAGGTGGTACTTCGGTCGGGTGTGCCGTTCATGGGACCTGCTCTTCGTTCCGTGTGTCGTCGTTCCGCACTGCGGTCGGGGTGCCCTCGGGCACGGTGTCCCGGACGTCGCGTCCCTGGAGGCGGGCCGCCAGGTCCCTGATCTCGGGGAGGCGGGCCCTGAGGGCGGCGCCCGGGCAGTCGGTCATGTAGCCGTCGCTGTGACCGGCGATCGCGGGCAGGGTGGCGGCGGTGCCGGCCGCGTAGCGGCTGCCGCCGTTGCTGGAGACCAGCCGGACGTCGGCGTGCGGGTCGGTGCCGGAGGTGCCGAGCTTCCAGGCGGCCACGGCGGCGATCGCGCGCAGCATCTCCGGCGGCACCGAAGTGCCCTCGGTGAAGGTGCCGAGGGCGGCGATCCCGGTGGTGCGGTGGTTGAAGCCCTGGGTGTGGGCGCCGGTGACGGGGCGGTCGACGCCGCCCGCGCGGCCCTCGTAGACGGTGCCGCAGCGGTCGACGACGAAGTTGTAGCCGAGGTCGTCCCAGTCGCGGGCGCCGGTCTGGCCGTCGTACAGGCCCCGGATGATGCCGGGGGCGTCGGCGCAGTCGTAGGCGTTGGGCGAGTCGGTGTGGTGGACGAAGACGGCGACGACCTCGTCGTCGTAGCGCGGCGGCGGCTGTTCCCGCGCGGCGCCGTCCAGCCAGACGGAGCGGGGCACCACGGTGGGCCGGGGCGCCTGGTGCACGGCCGTGGACCGTGCGGCGCTGCGGGCGGCGGGTTCCTCGGCGGCGTGCTCGACGCCGTGGGCGCACAGCACCAGGGCGACGGCGGCGGCCAGGCCCGGCAGACAGCCGAGCGCCGCCGTGACGGCCCGTGGCGGGCGCGGGGAGCCGGGCCCGCCGGGTATCCGGGCGGAGCGGTGTCTGCGCGCTCCGCCCGGTCTCCTGGGGACACGCATGGTCCCACTGTGGGCCGGTCCGCCCGGCGCTGCGATCCGTGCTGCGCCACCCGGTGGAACCATCGTCCCGGGTCCGCGGCGTTCTCCCCGGTGCGCGCGCGTGACGACCGCGTTCCCCGGCCGTCGCGCGCGTGACCGGTCACCGGGCCCTTCCCCCACGTACGGAGGGGCCGGCGGTCCCGGGAGAGAGGCCGCGCGTGGACCTGCTCGGCATCCCGCTGTTGCCGGTCGTCCTGGCCTACGCGGCGTCCGGCCACCGGCGCGGGCTGCCGGCCGGCTGTGTCCCGCCGGCCGGTTTCGTGCGCGGTGCGGCCGGGTGTTCGCGCGCTCCGCCCCGGACGCCGGGACCGGCCACGTGCCGGCGGCGGACGAGGTGGCCGACGACGCCGGGCGCGCGGCGGGGGCGACGGCACCGGTGGACACCGGGGAGCCGGTGCCCCGTGGGTCCCGTGGTCCCCGTCAGACCAGCGGCCGCCCCATCATGACGTCGTCGACGTACGCGCCCCCGACGAAGAACTCCCCCGGCTGCACGCCCTCCACGACGAAACCCTCGGACTCGTACAGCGCGCGGGCGACGGTGTTGTGGCCGAGCACGCGCAGGGTGATCCGGCGGGCGCCGCGCTCCCGCGCCTCCGCGACGGCGGCCCGCACCAGGGCCCGGCCCACGCCCAGGCCGCGCGCCTCCTCGGCGACGGCGAGGCCGCGGATCTGCCGCACGTGCGCGTTGCTGGCGAGTCCGGTGGGGAAGCCCAGGCGGACGTACCCCACGATCCGGCCCCCGTACTCGGCGACGAGGTGCTCCCGGGGCCCGGACCGCTCGCTGAAGAACGACTCGCACGACGGCCGCGGGGTGACGGCGTGCGCGGTGGACCAGGTCTCCCGGTCGAGGCGGGCCAGCGCCCCCTCGTCACCGGAACGGGCGGCGCGTATGGACAGCTCGGACATGAGCGCCACTGTACGGCCGTCCGGCGCCGCCCCTGCCGTGGATTCCGTTCCCCGAGGGGCAGGATGGACCCCATGGAACGTTCCCGAATCGCAGTGGCCGGCGCGTCCGGGCTCATCGGTGGCGCGCTGACGCGGTCCCTGACCGCGGACGGACACGAGGTGGTCCGGCTGGTGCGGGGCGCGCCCCGGGCGGCGGACGAGGTCCGCTGGGACCCGGAGCGCGGGTCGGTGGACGCGGCCGGCCTCGCCGGGTGCGACGCCGTGGTCAACCTGGCGGGGGCGGGGGTCGGCGACCGGCGCTGGACGCCGGCCTACAAGGCGCGGATCAGGACCGGCCGGGTCAGGGGCACGGCCGCGCTCGCCGAGGCCGTCGCCGGGCTGCCCGGGGACGTACGGCCCCGGGTCTTCCTCAACGGCAGCGCGATCGGCTACTACGGCGAGACCGGCGACCGGCCGGTGGACGAGAGCGCGCCCGCGGGCGAGGGCTTCCTGCCGGAGCTCTGCGTCGAGTGGGAGGCGGCCGCGGCACCGGCGCGGGAGGCGGGCGTGCGGACGGTGTTCGCGCGCACCGGGCTGGTGGTGGCGCGCGGGGGCGGGGCGTGGGGCCGGCTCTTCCCGCTGTTCCGGGCCGGTCTCGGCGGGCGGCTGGGCGACGGGCGCCAGTACTGGTCGTTCGTCGCGCTGCACGACGAGGTGGCCGCGCTGCGCCACCTCCTGGACACCGACGGGCTGGCCGGGCCCTTCAACCTGACCGCGCCGCATCCGGCGACCAATCGCGAGGTCACCGGGGCGATGGCGCGCGTGCTGCGCCGGCCGGCGGTGTTCGCGGTGCCGGCGCCGGTGCTGCGGACGGTGCTCGGGGAGATGGCCGGGGACGTCCTCGGCAGCGCCCGGGTGCTGCCGGCACGGCTGCTGGAGTCCGGCTTCCGGTTCGCGTTCCCCCGGATCGAGGGGGCGGTCCGGGCGGCGCTGGCGCCGTGAGCGCGCCCGCGTGACCGCGGTCCGGCCGGAACCGGTCCGGCTCCGAGCCCTCTGCGACCGCGCGGTGCCCGTCCGGGGCGCGCATGCGACCGTCGTGCGCCCGTGCCCTGTCCATGCGCGACTGACCGGGTGACCGGACACGGCCCTAACCTCGACCCGAACTCCGGTATTCCTGGGGCCTGTTGAGGGCATGACGTCTCCAGCGCCCGCGCAACCTCGAGGAGGGGCACGTGCTTGAGCCCACGTACCAGGCGGACGTCGTCGTCGTGGGAGCCGGGATCGCCGGACTCTCCGCGGCACGACGACTGACCAGCGCAGGAGTCACCACCATGGTCCTGGAGGCCGCCCACGAGGTGGGCGGCCGAATGGCGACCGAGAAGGTCGACGGCTTCCGGCTCGACCGGATCGGACGCCCGCTGTCCACGGCGTACCCCGAACTGCGGCCGCCCCAGGGCCTCGACGGACCGGTGCTGCGGCCCTTCGCGCCCGGCGTCCTGCTGCACAGCGACGGCCGGCACCACCGTGCGGGCGTGCAGCCGGGCACGAGGGGGGCGCGGAGCGCGAGGGGCGCACTCCATGCCGTACGCGCCCTGGCGAGCGCCCCACGGCCCGGGAGCGGGCCCAGGAGGCCGGTGGCCGTGCCCGGGCGGCAGGTGTCCGTGCCCCGCAGCCGCACCGGCGCCCCGCTGGGCACGGCGGTCGACCAGGCCCGCCTGGGCGCCGCGTTCGGCAGGCTCGCGAGCACACCGGTGGAACGGCTGCTGGCCCGGCCCGAGACGACGGCGGCCGAGGCGCTGCCGGCCCGGGGCCTGCCCGCCCGCACCATCGACGGCTTCCTGCGCCCCCTGCTCGCCGCCCTGCTGTGCGACCCGGACCTCACCACCTCCAGCCGGTGCGCGGACCTGGCGCTGCGGGCGTTCGCGAGCGGGCGGCTGTGCCTGCCGGAGGGCGGTGCCGAGGCGCTGCCGAGGCAGCTGGCACGGACGCTGCCGCCGGGCACGGTGCACACCGGGGTGCGGGTCACCTCCGTGTCGACGACCTCGGTGACCACCGCGGAACACGGGGAGTTCCGGTGCGGCGCGGTGCTGGTCGCGACCGGGGCGCGGGCCGCCGCCGAGCTGCTGCCCGGGCTGCGGGTGCCGGACTTCCACCCCGTGACGGTGGTGCACCACAGCACCGACGAGGCACCGGGGACCGGCGCCTCGCTGCTGCTCGACGCCGAGCGGGGCGGGCCGGTGGCGCACACCGCGGTCGTCAGCCGGGTCGATCCGTCCCGCGCCCCGGCCGGGCGCACCCTGGTCAGCTCGACGGTCCTGGGCCCGGCCGGGCCGGGGGTCGACACCGCCGTGCGCACGCACCTGGCCCGGCTGTACGGCGTGTCGACCGCGCGGTGGGAGACGCTGGCCGTGCACCACACCCCGGAGGCGGTGCCGGCGATGCGGCCGCCGCACGATCCGCGGCGGCCGGTGCGGTTGCTGGCGGGGCTGTACGTGTGCGGTGACCACCGGGACACCGGGACGGTGCAGGGGGCGTTGCACTCGGCGCACCGGGCGGCTGCGGCGATCCTGACGGACCTGGGGGTGAGCCGGTCCCCGCACACGGCGGATCCGCTGCCGACGGCCCGGGCGGCGTGACCCGACGGCCGGTCGGGCGGCGCCTCGCGGGTGCCCCCGCGTCGGTGCGGTCGCGCGGCCCGGCGCTTCGCGGGGTGCCTCCGCGCCCGCCCGTGCCGCCGGGGCGGCACGGGCGGGCGCGGAGGACGGGGACAGGCGTCACCCGAGCCCCCACCGGGCCGCACCCCGCGCCACGGGCGCGGGACCCGCACCGTTCAGCCGTACGCCGCGACCTTGTCGCGGTACGCGCGCACGGGTGCCGCGTCCCGGTACGGCTCCAGCCTGCGGTCGAAGTCGCGGACGTACTCCACCGCCCGCACCGACCGCATCTCCGCCGCCGCCGCGGCCGCCTCGGCGGCCAGCCGGCACGCCTGCTCCAGCTCCCCCAGGCCGAGCCGGGCGGTCGCCAGCACCACCCGGCAGAAGAGCCGGCTCCGGGCGTACCCCGGCGCCCGCAGCTGCAGCGACCGCTCCGCGTGCTGCGCGGCGGCCCGGAACTGCTGCAGGTCCCGGTGACAGTGCCCGAACTCGTCCGCGAGCTGTGCCTCGTCGAAGAAGCGTGCCCAGTGCGGAACCTCGTCCCCGGGCCGCGCCCCCTCCAGCGCCCGCTCCGCGCGCGCCAGCGCGGCCGTACAGGCCCGCACCTCCCCCAGCACCCCGTGCCCCCGCGCCTCCGCCGCGTGCAGCAGGGCCTGCACCACCGGCGGGCCGGACCCGCCCACCCCCTGCTGGGCGACCCGCGCCAGCTGCACGGCCTCCTTCCCGTGCCCCAGGTACACGGCCTGCCGGCTCATGGTGACCAGGACGTACGCGCCGTAGGGCCGGTCCCCCGCCGCCTGCGCCAGCCGCAGCGCCTGCACGAAGTACCGCTGCGCGAGCCCGTGCGCGGCGATGTCGTACGACGTCCACCCGGCCAGCCGGGTCAGGTCCGCGGCGGCCGCGAAGAGCCGGCGCCCGGTCTGCTCGCCGTACGTGCCGCGCAGCATCGGCTCGCACTCGTGCTCCAGGTACCGCACGAGGGCCTGACGGGCGTGTCCGCCGCCGTACGCGTCGTCGAGCGTGCGGAACAGCTCGCCGACCGACCGCAGCGCCGCGATGTCACCGCCGGTGACCCGGTGCCCCGGACCGCGTTCGGCCGTGGCGCGCCGCCGGGCGGGCGGTCCGGCCGGCCGGACCGCCGCCCGGCCCTGCGCCGGCACCCGCACCGGCGGCTCCGTCCGGGCCACCTTCTCGTCCGCCCGCCCGATCAGCCAGTCCCGGCTCGGCACGACCAGCCCCGCCGAGGTGAAGGCGATCTTCCGCAGCTCGGCGTGGCTGCCGGAGTCCTTGCGCCACAGTCCGCTGACGATGTCGACGGCCTCCTCCGGGGTGGCCGCGAACTCCAGCCCCGCGTAGACCGGCGCACAGGCGTCCAGCCCCAGGTCCTGCGCGGTCAGCCGACGGCCCAGACGCCGGGTGAACACCTCGGCGATCAGCGCCGGCGTGGTGCCGCGCGGCTGCTGCCCGCGCAGCCAGCGGGTGACGGACGTCTTGTCGTATCTCAGGTCGAGCCCGTGTTCGAGACCGAGCTGGTCCACGCGACGGGCGAGTCCCGCGTGGGAGAACCCCGCTTCTGCGATGAGCGCGGCGAGCTGTCGGTTGGGGGTGCGCTGCGCGGGTCGTTCCGTCATCTGCGGTGCGGTCTCCTGCCTTCCGGCTGAGCAAGGTGTCCGGATTGCCTGTGAGCAGCCCTTATGGCCACATGAACGGCGCGAATGTAGCGGAGAGTGAACACCCGGTCGCGCACGTCGACCGGCATTCATCCGATCGTGTGAGGATTGCCCGAAAGCTGACAGTCGATCTCCCGACCGGCACCCGGCCGGCCCCCGCTCGAACGGTCGTACAGTGGCGTGGGCACGTTTCGTGCCTGACGACCTTCTAGGGAGGCGCTTGCCGTGAGCGAGTTGCGGTTCGTGCGGATGGGCTTCGGGGCCGAGGCCGTGGACTACCGGGTGGCCTGGGACGAGCAGCGCCGGGTGCACGCGGCGCGGTTCGCCGACGAGGTGCCCGACACCGTGATCCTCCTGGAACACCCCCCGGTCTACACGGCCGGCCGCCGCACCGCGGACAGCGAGCGTCCCCTCGACGGCACCCCGGTCATCGACGTGGACCGCGGCGGCAAGATCACCTGGCACGGTCCCGGCCAGCTGGTGGGCTACCCGATCCAGAAGCTGCCGCGCCCGGTGGACGTGGTCGCGCACGTCCGCCGCCTGGAGGAGGCCCTGATCCGCACCTGCGCGGAGTTCGGTCTGGAGACCACCCGGGTGGAGGGCCGCAGCGGCGTCTGGGTCCTCGGCGATCCGGTGGAGCGGCGCCCCGCGCTCGGCGGCCTCTCCCTGGACTTCGACCCCCGGCTCACCGACGACGAGTTCGACCCCCGTCTCAACGGCCCGGAGTACGCGCCCTCCAACGCCGGCCAGCGCCGCGAGGACCGCAAGATCGCCGCGATCGGCATCCGGGTGGCCAAGGGCGTCACGATGCACGGCTTCGCACTGAACGTGAACCCCGACAACAAGTGGTTCGACAGGATCATCCCGTGCGGCATCCGCGACGCCGGCGTCGCCTCCCTGGCGAACGAGCTGGGCCGCGACATCACGATCGCCGAGGTGCTCCCCGTCGTGGAACGCCACCTCCGGGACGTCCTGGAGAACGCCGACCTCAAGCCCCGGGTCGTCGAGAGGACGGCCGAGAAGACACCGGCGTAGCAGCAACCGGCCCGGCGCACGGGGACGAGGCCCGTCCAGGGCCGGGGCAGGGATCCGGGGGCACCGGCCCCCGGCAGGGCCGGCACCGGCGCCGACCAACAAATCAACGGGCGTACCCTGAAGAACGCCGAAGAATCAATCGCTAGGGAGCCGGTCGTGTCCGCAGTCGCACCCGACGGACGCAAGATGCTGCGCCTGGAGGTCCGCAACAGTCAGACCCCCATCGAGCGCAAGCCCGAGTGGATCAAGACCCGGGCGAAAATGGGCCCCGAGTACTCCAAGATGCAGAACCTGGTCAAGAGCGAGGGACTGCACACCGTCTGCCAGGAAGCCGGCTGTCCCAACATCTACGAGTGCTGGGAGGACCGCGAGGCGACCTTCCTCATCGGCGGTGACCAGTGCACCCGGCGCTGTGACTTCTGCCAGATCGACACCGGCAAGCCCCAGGCCCTGGACCGCGACGAGCCGCGCCGCGTGGGCGAGTCGGTCGTCACCATGGACCTGAACTACGCCACCATCACCGGCGTCGCCCGCGACGACCTGGAGGACGGCGGCGCCTGGCTGTACGCCGAGACCGTGCGCCAGATCCACGCGCAGACCGCGGAGCGCGCGGAGGGCCGCACCAAGGTCGAGCTGCTCGCCCCCGACTTCAACGCCGTACCGGAGCAGCTGGCGGAGGTCTTCTCCTCCCGCCCCGAGGTGTTCGCGCACAACGTCGAGACGGTGCCCCGGATTTTCAAGCGGATCCGCCCCGGCTTCCGCTACGAGCGCTCGCTGAAGGTCATCACCGACGCCCGCGACCACGGCCTGGTCACCAAGTCGAACCTGATCCTCGGCATGGGCGAGACCCGCGAGGAGGTCAGCGAGGCGCTGAAGCAGCTGCACGAAGCCGGCTGCGAGCTGATCACCATCACCCAGTACCTGCGGCCCTCCGTGCGCCACCACCCCGTGGAGCGCTGGGTCAAGCCGCAGGAGTTCGTGGAGCTGAAGGAGGAGGCCGAGCAGATCGGCTTCTCCGGCGTGATGTCCGGCCCGTTGGTCCGCTCGTCGTACCGCGCGGGCCGCCTCTACCGGATGGCGATCGAGAAGCGGGGCGCGTACGTGGCCTCCCAGGCCGTCTGACCTCGCCCGGAGCCGTACGGCGGCCCGCCGCCGACGCCGTGTGAATTCACGCACAAGGCCCTACCTGACGGTAACGGCCGAGACGACGCGGTCCCGACCGTCCTCGCAGATGAGGGCACAGGTCGGGGCCGCGTCGGCGTTCCCGCCCCTCCCATCGGGGCTTCATGTCTGTTTGACCGGTCGGTCACGTCCTGGTAACACCAGTCAGTGAGCCTGGAATCACCGCACGTACACCCCTACCCGCCGGCACCGAGGGAGACCTCCACCATGCAGGCCGCGCCCGTCCGCGCCACCGCCATCCCGTCCTTCACCACCGCGCTGCGCGCCGTCGAGTCGCTGCTGATGAGCGGCGGCCAGCGCACCGCCCGCCGCAACGCCTGGACCTCGGTGCTGGAGGACCGCCGTCGCGCCAAGGACCGGGTCGAGGCACAGCGCGTCCTCGACCAGGCCCTGGCCGCCCCTTCCCTGACGACCCGCCCCTGACCCACCGCTCCCGGCGGGGACACGTAGACTTCATGACATGGCGAGGAAGGAAACCGCAGCGGACGCTGCGAACCCCGGGCGACTGAAGCAGATCGCCCTGACCTACAAGATGACCCGCAGGGCCGACAAGAAGATCGGTCTTGTACTCGCGGCTGTCGGAATCGTCACCTTCGGTGTCTTCCTCGCGATCGGTTTCTTGATCGGGCACCCCATCTATCTCGGCATCCTGGGCTTCCTGCTCGCCTTCCTCGCGACGGCGATCGTGTTCGGGCGCCGGGCCGAGCGGGCCGCCTTCGGGCAGATGGAGGGGCAGCCGGGCGCAGCCGCGGCCGTGCTCGACAACATCGGCCGGGGCTGGACGACGACCCCCGCGGTCGCGATGAACCGCAACCAGGACGTGGTGCACCGGGCGGTCGGCAAGGCCGGCATCGTGCTGGTCGCCGAGGGCAACCCGAACCGGGTGAAGAGCCTGCTGGCCGCCGAGAAGAAGAAGATGAACCGCATCGTCGCGGACGTCCCGGTGCACGACCTGATCGTGGGCACCGGCGAGGGCCAGGTCGAGCTGAAGAAGGTCCGCACGACCATGCTCAAGCTGCCCCGCGTGCTCACCGGCCCGCAGGTCACCGCGACCAACGACCGGCTGCGCGCCCTGGGCGACCTGATGAGCAACATGCCGCTGCCGAAGGGCCCGATGCCCAAGGGCATGAGGCTGCCGAAGGGCGGCGGGCCGCGGGGCCGCTGACCCACCCCTTCCTCCACCACGACGGGGCGCCGGAATCACTTCCGGCGCCCCGTCGTCGTGCTCCGTCCCGGCCCGCCGGGACCGGACGTCGGATCAGATCCGCACCTCGACCGTGCGGGCCAGCCGGTCGTGCAGGCCGCGGCCGTCGCGGTCCCAGACGAGCGCGGGAACGGCGAGGCACAGCAGGACGGAGCGCACCAGTCCGCGCAGCGGCCGGACCCGACCGGAGTCGACGGCGATCACCCGCAGCCCGAACAGGCGCTTGCCGGGCGTGAAGCCGACCGTGCCGACGGTGAGGACGCTCAGCACCAGGAAGACCAGCAGCGCCCAGTTGCTGGTCGTCTGTCCCTGGTAGCCGCCGGTGATCAGACCGTATGCGATCAGGAGGCACAGCCCCCAGTCCACGGCGAGCGCGCCGATCCTGCGTCCGGGGCCCGCGATCGAGCCCGGTCCGTCCTCCGGCAGCCCCAGCTGCTCGCCCCGGTAGCCGAACTCGGCACCGGCGTCCTCCAGGGCCGCGCGGGGCCCGGAGAGCCATGATCCGATTGCTTGCCTGTTGTCCACCCGTCCACGGTACTGCGGCCGGGCACGACCGCAGGACGGCGGGGTGCGCCGGGGCTACCGTGGGAGAGGGGCCGGTTAACGTGTGCGAAACAAATGGGTCACGCCCGAGAAATGACCCGTCCCTAGGGTCGAGGCGAGCGTGTGCCGGTTGCGCCGGCCACACGAACGATCTACCACCCCGGCGGGACGGTCGGGAGTAGGAGGAGCTGGATGTTCCAGAACGCCGACGACGCCAAGAAGTACCTCGCGGACGAGGACGTCAAGTTCATCGACGTCCGGTTCTGCGACCTCCCGGGTGTGATGCAGCACGTCACCATCCCTGCCGAGGCGTTCGACCCGGACGAGGAGCTGGCGTTCGACGGATCGTCGATCCGCGGCTTCCAGGCCATCCACGAGTCCGACATGTCGCTGCGCGCGGACCTGTCGACCGCCCGGGTCGACCCGTTCCGCCGTGACAAGACGCTGAACATCAACTTCTTCATCCACGACCCGATCACGGGCGAGCAGTACTCCCGCGACCCGCGCAACGTGGCCAGGAAGGCCGAGGCGTACCTGGCCTCCACCGGGATCGCGGACACCGCGTACTTCGGCCCCGAGGCCGAGTTCTACGTCTTCGACAGCGTGCGCTTCAAGACCTCCGAGAACGAGTCGTTCTACCACATCGACTCCGAGGCGGGCGCCTGGAACACCGGCGCGCTGGAGGACAACCGCGGTTACAAGGTCCGCTACAAGGGCGGCTACTTCCCGGTCCCTCCGGTCGACCACTTCGCCGACCTGCGCGCCGAGATGTCCCTGGAGCTGGCCAAGGCCGGCCTGAAGGTCGAGCGCCAGCACCACGAGGTGGGCACCGCCGGCCAGGCGGAGATCAACTACAGGTTCAACACCCTGCTCGCGGCCGCCGACGACCTGCAGCTCTTCAAGTACATCGTGAAGAACGTCGCCTGGCGCAACGGCAAGACCGCGACCTTCATGCCGAAGCCGATCTTCGGTGACAACGGCTCGGGCATGCACGTCCACCAGTCGCTGTGGGCGGGCGGCGAGCCGCTCTTCTACGACGAGCAGGGCTACGCCGGCCTGTCGGACACGGCCCGCTACTACATCGGCGGCATCCTCAAGCACGCCCCGTCGCTGCTGGCCTTCACCAACCCGACGGTGAACTCGTACCACCGCCTGGTGCCGGGCTTCGAGGCCCCGGTGAACCTGGTGTACTCGCAGCGCAACCGCTCCGCCGCGATGCGCATCCCGATCACCGGCTCCAACCCGAAGGCCAAGCGCGTGGAGTTCCGCGCCCCCGACGCCTCCGGCAACCCGTACCTGGCCTTCTCGGCGCTGCTGATGGCCGGCCTGGACGGCGTCAAGAACAAGATCGAGCCGGCCGAGCCGATCGACAAGGACCTCTACGAGCTGGCTCCCGAGGAGCACGCGAACGTGGCCCAGGTCCCGACCTCCCTCGGCGCCGTCCTCGACCGCCTCGAGGCCGACCACGAGTTCCTCCTCCAGGGCGACGTCTTCACGCCGGACCTGATCGAGACGTGGATCGACTTCAAGCGCACCAACGAGATCGCCCCGCTCCAGCTCCGCCCGCACCCGCACGAGTTCGAGCTGTACTTCGACGTGTGACCTGCTCACGGCGCCCCCGCCCCCGGTTCCTCCGGGGCGGGGGCGCCGTCGTGTGTCCGGAAAGCTTCCCCCGCCGCGTCCGGGGAGGGATCCTTGGTCCGACACCACTGTTCGAGAGAAGGTCACGGGGATGTCCGAACGGGACGAGGAGAAGCGGGAGTTCGACATCGGATGGGCGGACGCCGCCGAGCACAAGGAGCCGTCGGCCCGGGCCCGGATGCTCGCCGCGCGCTGGAAGGACGACCCGCCGGGACCGGTCCCGTTCCGCGGTGAGCCGGAGTACCGGGGGTCGTCCGGCCGCTCGTCGTGGGTGTCGACGGCCGTGGTGCTCGGCTGCGTCGCGGCGGTGATCGTGCTGCTGGGGTACACCGGCTTCCGCCCGTACTGATCCCGGCCGGGGCCTGTCCGGGGTCACACCGGAGGAGACCGGCGGTGCGCCACACCCCGCGTCCCCGGCATGATCCGCCGGACGGGCCCTAGTCGCTCCGGGCGACGGCGACCGTCGGCGGGATCCGGGAGGCGCGGAGGGCGGGCAGCGTTCCCGCGGCGGCGGTCACCAGGACGAGGGCGGTGAAGACCGCCGCGAGTTGCCCCACCGGGACGCTGAACGGGGCGCTCGTCTCGGCGACACGGACCACCAGCCAGGAGTACGGCAGGCCGAGGGCCAGACCGAGGACTCCGCCCAGTACGCCGTGGAGCGCGCATTCCACCGTGACCATGCGGTGCACGGCTGCTCCGCTGAGCCCCAGGGCCCGCAGCAGCCCGAACTCGCGCCCCCGTTCGACGACGGTGAGGCTCGCCGTGGTCGCGACGCCGGCGACCGCCACCAGGACGGTCAGCCCCAGCACCATGACCGCCGTCGTGGCCGTCGTCCGCAGGTCGTCCGGGCCGTCGGCCCGTGCGGCCGAGTCCTCGGCGACGACACGGCCGTCGCCGCGCTCCGGACCGGTCAGCGTGTCGGTGAGGGCCCGCTGGGCGCGCGTCCGCCCCCGGGCGCCGTCCTCCGCGGCGTTCGCGGTGACCGTGGTGGGCGCGGTGTCCGCTCCCATGCGGGTGAGGTCCGCGGCGGGGACGAAGAAGTTCCCCCCGTAGGGCCCGGCTCCGGGCAGCGTCGCCGCCACGGTGAGGCGGACGGGGCGGCCCTCGAACTCCAGCGTCACGCGGTCGCCGGCCCGGACGCCGAGCCGGTGGGCGTGCTCGGCGTCCACGACGACGTGGTCGGGTGCGAGGCGGCCGAGGGAGCCGGTGCGGGCGGACAGGCCCGCGCCGGAGCGGACGGGGCCGAGGTCGAGATCGGATACCGTCGCGCTGCGGGAGCCCTCGACGACCTCCGCCGTGCGGAACGCGGTCACGTCGGCCAGTTCGGGGCGGGAGGCCAGGTCGGCGGCGAGCGACCGGTCCAGCGACGCCCCGTCCCGTGGGTACAGGTGGAAGTCGGCGGGTGCCTCCACCGCCTGCCGGTACCGCTCGTGGGCGTGCAGGGAGGCGAGGCAGGTCAGGGTCGAGCCGACCAGGCAGACGCCGAGGGCCACGACGACCGAGACCGCGGCCGCCCTGCCCGGCGCGCCCCCGACGCCCGCGACCGCGAGCCGGCCGGCCGCGCCGGTGCGGCGCAGGAGTACGGCGACGGCCGCCAGCACCGGCCGGACCAGACGGGGGCCGAGGGCGATCAGGGCCAGGAAGGCCAGCCCGCCCGAGAGCACCACGAGGGTCAGCGCCGCGAACCGGTCGTACCCCGTGTCGCCCGGCCGGGGCAGCCCGGCGTACTGCTGCCGGGCGAGGAGCACGGCGCCCGCCGCGCACAGCAGGCCCAGCAGGGTCCGTCCGGTGCCGCCCGCCGCGCCCTCCCCGGACGCCGCGCCGCGCAGGGCCTGCAGCGGGGAGACCCGCGAGGCGGTGAGGGACGGGGCCAGGACCGCCAGGACCGCCAGCACACCGGTGCCGAGAACGGTGAGGACGGCCTCCGTCGGCGGGACGTGGGCGGGGACGGACAGGTCGTGTCCGAACCGCCCGGCGACCGGGGGGACGAGCCGCCCGCAGCCCCAGGCCGCCAGCACGCCGGCCGTGCCGGCCAGCAGACCGACCACCGCCCCCTCGACGACGAGCGCGGCGGCGAGCCCGCGCGGGGTCGCCCCGATGGCGCGCAGCAGCGCCAGCTGGCGTACGCGCCGGGTGAAGACGATGCGGAAGGTGGAGGTGGCGACGAGGACGGCCGCGCCGACGGCGACGGCGAGGAAGACGGTGATCAGCTCCAGGGTGTCGCTCGCCTCCGCCACCGCCTCGCGGGCCTCCTCCTCCCGCACCTCGTCCCCGGACCGCACCAGCGCTCCGGGCACCGCCCGCCGGATCCGCTCCGCCGGATCCGCCGACGCGGAACCGGACGCGGCGGCGGTGCGGATGTCGGCGCGGGTGTAGCCCGGCACGCCGAGCAGCTCCCTGATCTGCGGGCCGGGGGCGTATCCGGTGGGCGCCGCGTCGCCCGTGGCGGTGCTGCGGACGATGCCGCTGACCTCGACCGTCACCCGTCGGGTGCCGTCGCCGTCGGGTCCGGGCCGCAGCAGGGTGAGCGACGATCCCGGAGCGAGACCGTACTCCCGCGCGGCCTGCGTGTCGACGGCGAGCCGGCCCGGGCCGGAGGGGTACGTGCCCCGGAGCAGCCGGACCTCCGCCAGGGCGCCGGTGCCCGGGTCCGCGGACAGCTCGAGGTAGCGTTCGACGGCGCTGCCGTCCAGCGGGGCGCCGCCCTCGATCCGGCCGACGGCCCCGGTGACCCCGGGGGTCCTCCGGATCTCGCGCAGGCGGTCCTCGCCGAGGTCCTCCCCGTCGCCGGGCGTGACCACCAGCGACACCGCTCCGGGTGTTCCGCGGAACTTCTCGACCACGGTCGCGGTGACGATCTGCTGGGCCATGACGGCTCCGAAGACGACGAACGCCGCGATCAGCAGCGACAGTCCGGTCGCCGCGAACCGTCCGGGCCGTCTCAGGAGTTCCGCCACCTGGGAGCCCAGGACGGTCGCACGCCACGGGGTCCTCATCGCCGCCTCCCCGGGACGGCGGCGGCGCCTGCGGAGGGGGCGGTGTGCTCGTCCCGGACGAGGCGGCCGTCCGCGAGGGTCAGCACCCGGTCCGCGTACCGCGCGGCCGCGGGGTCGTGGGTGACCAGCACGACGGTCTGGCCCAGCTCGTCGACGGACCGGCGCAGCAGGGTGAGGACTTCGGCGCCGGACCGGGAGTCGAGGTTGCCGGTGGGTTCGTCGGCGAAGAGCACGGCGGGCCGGGCCACCAGCGCCCGGGCCACGGCGACCCGCTGCTGCTGGCCCCCGGACAGCTCGGCGGGGCGGTGCGAGAGCCGGTCGGCGATGCCGAGGACGTCGCAGAGGTGGTCCACCAGCTCGCGGTCCGGGCGTCCGCCGGACATGGTGACGGGCAGCACGATGTTCTCGTGGGCGGTCAGCTGCGGCAGCAGGTTGAACGACTGGAAGACGAACCCGATCCGCTTCCGGCGCATCCGGGTCAGCTGCCGGTCGGACAGTCCGGTGATCTCCGTCCCGTCCAGGACGATGCTGCCGGAGGTGACGGTGTCGAGTCCGGCGGCGCAGTGCATGAGGGTCGACTTGCCCGAGCCCGAGGGGCCGACGACGGCGGTGAACCGGGCCCGCCGGATACCGACGGACAGCTCGTCGAGGGCCCGTACCTCGGCGGCCCCCTGACGGTAGGTCTTCACCAGGGCGGTGGTGGTGACGACGTCGTCCGGCGCGGGGCCGCCGGCGGTGGTGTGGACGGTCATGGGGACGGTTCCCGCTCTCACGGTCAGGAGCCGAGCGGCGGCATGGTCAGGGTGACGCCGGAGTCCGAGCAGTGTCCCCGCGCCTCCCCCTGAAGACCCTTCACGTCCTTCGCGGACGGCGCTTCGGGGGACTTCTGGGCGGTCGCCAGCGCCCAGCCCTCGTACGTGGCGATCTTGTAGCCGAGGTAGCCGTCCTTCATCTGCGCGCGGCGCTCGTCGCCGGTCTTCCGCCACCACTCCTCCGCGTCCGGCGCGGGGCCGGTGGAGATCTCCACGGCCTCGGTGACGATGCGCTGCGCCAGCCGGCAGTCCTCGGCGGACGCCTGGCTGAGCTCGTCGCGGTCCAGCCACCAGTACCCCGCCCCGGCGGCCAGGGCCGCGGTGATCGCGGCCGCGGCCGCGCCGACGACGAGACGGTTGCGCTTGCGGTTCCGCGTGGTGGGCGTGGTGTTCATCGGGTCCTCCGTGTCTTCTCGGCCGCGTTCGGCGACAGTGAGAAGTCTGGAGTTCGGCGGCCCGCCGGGCATCGGCCGTGGATCCGAGATCGGCCGCGGCGGATCCGGTACGCCGGGCGGGGTGGTCCCTGCACCTGAGGGGGCAGGCCCCGGGGGCGCTTCCGCACCCTCAGGGGGAGGGACGGACCAGCCCGGACTCATAGGCGAACACGACGGCCTGGGCGCGGTCCCGCAGGTGCAGCTTCGCCATGAGGTTGCCCAGGTGCGTCTTCACCGTGGCCTCCGCGACGTACAGCTCCGCCGCGATCTCGGCGTTGGACAGCCCCCGGGCGACCAGGGTGAGCACGTCCCGCTCGCGCGCGGTGAGGACGTCCAGCCGCTCGGCCTGTCCGTTCGCCGGTGCCAGCCGGTCCGAGACCCGGTCGAGGAGCAGCCGGGTGATGCGCGGCGCCACCACCGACTCCCCCGCGGCCAGGACCCGGATGGCGTTCACGACCTCCGCGGCGGGGGCGTTCTTCAGCAGGAAGCCGCCGGCTCCGGCGCGCAGCGCCGCGAACGCGTCGTCGTCGTTGTCGAAGGTGGTCAGCACCAGCACGCCGGGCGGATCGTCCCGCCGCATCAGCTGCTCCGTGGCCTGGATGCCGTCCATGACGGGCATCCGGACGTCCATGATCACCACGTCCGCCTCGACCTTGTCCAGCAGGTCGAGGGCGTCCGCCCCGTTCTCCGCCTCACCGACGACCTCGATGTCCTCCTGACCGGCCAGCACCATGGAGAAACCGGCCCGGATCAGCGGCTGGTCGTCCACCACGGCCACCCGGATCGGCCTGTCCGTCCGCGTCATCGCTTCGTCCTTGTCGGAATCGAGGCACGTACGTGCCACCCACTGCCGAGCCGGGGGCCGGCCTCGAAGGTGCCGCCGGCGAGCTCCACCCGCTCCCGCATCCCCACCAGTCCGTTCCCTCCGGAGCGGCCGGCGGCGCCGCGGCCGGCGAGGGCGCCCGCTCCGTCGTCGACCACGTCGATCAGCAGTGTGCCCCGCTCCTCCTCGAGCCGGATGTCGACCCCGGCCCCGGCTCCGGCGTGGCGGAGCACGTTGGTGAGGCACTCCTGGACGATGCGGAAGGCCGTCATCTCCTCGGCGGGCGACAGCCGTCCCTCGCCGACCTCGACCGACACGTCCACGGTCAGCCCGGCGGCCCGTGCGCGTTCGGCGACGACCTGGATCTCGTCGAGGGTGACCAGGCGCCGCGGCGGGCCGCCGTCGGCGGAGTCCGGGTTCCCCTCGCGCAGCACCCGGACGATGCGGTGCATGTCGTCGATCGCGTCCCGGCCCGTGGCGGCGATCGTCCTCAGCGCGGACTCCGCCATGTCCGGCGACTTGCGCAGCACGGACCCGGCGCCGTCGGCCTGGAGGATCATCACGGCCAGGCTGTGCGCCACCACGTCGTGCAGTTCCCGGGCGATCTCGGTCCGCTCCCGGGCCGCGGCCAGCCGGACGCGCTGCTCCTGTTCCCGCTCGACGTGCCGGGCGCGGGCCGCCTGGCTCTCGGCGTAGAGGCGCCGCGTGTGCAGGGCGAAGGCCGTCAGCCAGACCGTCAGCGTCAGCCCCCAGAAGATCGGGAGCGATTCGAGGTCGGCGAACGGCTCGATGCCGAGGGCCGGCACCCCCACCGTCCCGGCCGCCGTGGCCAGCAGCACCACGGCGCCCGCGAGGTACGGCATCCAGGTGGTCCGGGAATGGTGGACGACCGACATCATGGCGAACAGCACGGCCACGTCGTAGGAGGCGGGCGCCGACGCCAGCGGGAGGTCGGGCAGGTCGTACAGGGCGAACTGGACGACGCCCAGCGCCAGGACGACCGCCATCACCGTGGCGGGGAACCGTCTGCGGGCCAGCAGGCTCACTGCCATCAGCCCGCCCAGAAGCAGGTCGTAGTCGCCGCCGTAGTGCTCCGCCGCCACCAGGACCACCAGGGCGACACCGATGTCGCACGCCCGGGCGACGGCGCGTCCGGACCGGCCGGACAACGTCATCCAGGACGACGGGACCGGGACCGTCCTCTCCTCAGCCAACCGTCGTGCCTTTCTCCTCCGGCAGGGGCGCCGCCGCGCGGCCCGCCGGCGCAAGTTCCGCCGAATCGCGGGGATTTCGGGGTGGGGGCGGCGCCCCCACCCGCCCATACTGCCTCAGCGCGCGGCCGGTGTGCGGCACGGCGGTGCCGGACGCCCCGCACGGGGGCGCCCGGCACCGGCCCGGGGATCAGCGGCTGTAGCTCATGAACGCGCGCACCATGTGGCACGTGGTGTCCGACGGCGGGTGGACGCCGATCAGCCGCGCCGTGGTGCGGATCCTCTCGTCGCGGGCCTGGGCGGGCTGGTGGACGCCGGAGTCGAGCAGGGCGATGGCGAGCCGCATCGCCTTGAGCCGGCGGTTGTGCGTGACGTACCACTCGCGCGGGCGGCCCGCCGGGAGCGGGCGCTTCTCCACCGGGGCGCAGGGCAGCTCCAGCGGCACGGGACGCTTCGCGGTGGACTGGGTGGGCAGGGGCTTCGGCTTGAGTGCGGCAGCGGGCACGGGCATCCTCCTGTCGCGGTCGGGGCGGCCCGCCGGGATCTCCGACGACCCCGGCACCACCCTCGAACACTGCTTCCAGTCTACTGCCCGCCACTGACAATCAGCAGACCCGAAGAAGCCAGTCAAAGCCCTGGTCGGCACGGGTTTTGGCGGGGTGTCACACCGGTCCCACCAGGCACGCGCACGGGAGCGGGAAATTCGAACAACGGCAGGGCGGCATACCGTGTGCGGCATGGAGATCTGGATCAATCCCGCCTGTTCCAAGTGCCGCAGCGCCCTCAGCCTGCTCGACGCCGAGGGGGCCGACTACACCGTCCGCCGCTACCTGGAGGACGTGCCGAGCGAGGACGAGATCCGGGCGGTGCTGGAGCGGCTCGGGCTGGAGCCGTGGGACATCACCCGGACCCGGGAGGCCGTCGCGACGGAGCTGGGCCTCGAGGAGTGGGCGCGGGACGCCGGGACGCGGGACCGCTGGATCGCGGCGCTCGCCTCGCACCCCGGGCTGATCCAGCGGCCGATCATCACGGCGGACGACGGCACGGCGGTCGTGGGCCGCACGGAGGACGCCGTACGGGACGCCCTCTCCCGCTGACGGCCGCGTGACACAGGCCACTTCGTCGAGTCGCCCCGGCCGCTGAGCAACTCCGTTCGGTATCTCGTACATAGCGCCGTACGCTCTCCCCTACCGCTTCAGGAGGCGCGCATGTCGCGCAGGAGAACCCTCGGCCCGAAGAAGAAGCTCGCGCTGGTGCTGAGCGCCGCGACGGTGGCGGGGGGCGGGGCCTTCGCCATGGCGACCACGTCGAACGCCACCCCGCCCGCGGCCGCCACCAGGTCGGCGGCGGACTCGACCGTCTGCCGGGGCCTGGCCACCGCGCTCGGCAACAACCGGAAGTTCATCGAGGGCCAGCGGGCCGCCCCGGACGCGCAGTCCGAGGCGCGGATCGCCAACCGCGAGGCGGTCATCGCCCAGATCCGGCGCCAGCAGGAGGCGTCCGGGTGCACGGTGGGGGAGTCGGCTCAGGACTCCCGGGCCGCGCAGCCGCAGCAGCCCGCCCCCTCCCGGCCGGCCGCGGGCGACCGGGCCGGACAGGCCGGGCAGGCCTCCGGTGAGCGGGTGTGCAACGGGTCGACCGTCACCCTCTCCGGCGAGGGCGGCGCCCCGGCGGCGTCCAGCGACCGGTTCCCGGCCGGCACCAAGCTGAAGGTCACCAACCTGGACAACGGCAAGTCCACGACGGTGGAGGTCACCTCGGTGTCCGGCAGCTGCGTGCTGCTCAACGACGCGGCCTTCGAGCAGGTCCGCGAGGCGGGCAAGTTCCTGATCCGCCGTGCGGTGATCGAGAAGGTGGGGTGACGCCGGGGTTCGTCGCGGATTCCCCGGGCCCGCCGCTCCCCCGCCGGGGCGGCGGGCCCGCCCGTGTCCCCCGCCGGCCGGGCCACCCTCCGCGCGCGTGCTCACACGGCGGGGCCGCAGACGGCGGGGGCAGGTAACACGGGGTTCACATCCGGGCAATGGCCGGGAAATCGCCTGTTGACAGGCTGCGTGACATCGACGGCGGCGCCCCAGTGCCGCAGCGCCGCAGCACCCGCACCAGCGCCCAGCCCCACCCCCGAAGGATGTGGACCGTGAGCTTCAAGGCCGAGTACATCTGGATCGACGGCACCGAGCCGACCGCCAAGCTGCGTTCCAAGACGAAGATCCTGGCCGACGACGCCAAGGGCGCGCAGCTGCCGATCTGGGGCTTCGACGGTTCCTCCACCAACCAGGCCAAGGGCCACGCCTCCGACTGCGTCCTCAAGCCGGTCTTCGTCTGCCCGGACCCCATCCGCGGCGGCGGGGACGTCCTGGTGCTGTGCGAGGTCCTGAACACGGACATGACGCCGCACGAGACCAACACCCGTGCCGCGCTGGCCGAGGTCGCCGAGAAGTTCGCCGCGCAGGAGCCGGTCTTCGGCATCGAGCAGGAGTACACCTTCTTCGAGGGATCCCGCCCGCTCGGCTTCCCGGTGGGCGGCTTCCCGGCCGCGCAGGGCGGCTACTACTGCGGTGTCGGCTCGGACGAGATCTTCGGCCGGGACGTCGTCGAGGCGCACCTGGAGAACTGCCTGAAGGCGGGCCTCGGCATCTCCGGCATCAACGCCGAGGTCATGCCCGGCCAGTGGGAGTTCCAGGTCGGCCCGCTGGCTCCGCTGGAGGTCTCCGACCAGCTGTGGGTGGCCCGCTGGCTGCTCTACCGCACGGCCGAGGACTTCGGCGTCTCCGCCACCCTGGACCCCAAGCCGGTCAAGGGCGACTGGAACGGCGCGGGCGCGCACACCAACTTCTCCACCAGGGCGATGCGCGAAGGACCTGAGGGGTATGCCGCGATCATCACCGCGTGCGAGTCCCTCGGCGAGGGCTCCAAGCCGATGGACCACGTGAAGAACTACGGCGCCGGCATCGACGACCGCCTCACCGGCCTGCACGAGACCGCCCCGTGGAACGAGTACTCCTACGGCGTCTCGAACCGCGGCGCCTCGGTCCGCATCCCGTGGCAGGTCGAGAAGGACGGCAAGGGCTACATCGAGGACCGCCGTCCGAACGCCAACGTCGACCCGTACGTGGTGACCCGTCTGCTGGTCGACACGTGCTGCACCGCGCTGGAGAAGGCCGGCCAGGTCTGATCCGCACCGCAGTCCGCGCGCGGGGGCGTCCACCGTCGAGGTGGGCGCCCCCGCGTGGCGTCCGAGCGGTGGAAGGGACTCCTGCGGACCGCGTGCGTCTGCTTCAATGGGAGCATGGCCAGCCACCGGAAGTACGACGCGACGGGTCGCCGTGACCTCGAGCCGTTCTGGCCCTCCCGTCAGCACCACGACTTCGACCGGGTGTGTTGTCGCGCGACGAACGCGCCGGCCCTCTAACGCCCGGATCCCCTCCCGGCCTTCGGCCGGCGCGAACCGCGTACGTCCTCGACGAACCCCTTCGCGCGAAAGAGCTGACGTCCCATGGCGACCACCCGTTCCCTGTCCCCCGTGTCCTCCGTCTCCCCCGCCGTCTCCGGTCACCCCCGGCTGCGTGCCGTCGACCGGGACGAGGTGGTGACCGTCGCGGACCTGCTGCCGCCGGGCGCCACCTGGCTGCCCGCGCCGCCGAGCGCCCTGCCCGTCCTGCCCGGCCGTCCCCCGATGGTCGGCTACCTGGTGCTGGTCCCCGCCGACCAGCAGCCGCCGTTCCCGGTCGCGGTGCCGGACCCGGCCGGCTCCCCGGGCCCCGACGCCGGCGGCGACCCGCTGATCCGGGTGGACGCCGCGCAGCGCACCGCCCAGGTCGACGGGCGCCGACTCGACCTCACCTACCTGGAGTTCGAACTGCTCGCCCATCTCGTGGCGCACCCGAACCGGGTGCACACCCGGGACCACCTGGTCAGCACGGTGTGGGGGTACGGCCACGTCGGCGACGGCCGTACCGTCGACGTGCACATCGCCCGGCTGCGCCGCAAACTGGGCGCCGGGCACCGGGACACGATCCACACGGTGCGCCGGGTCGGCTACAAGTACGTGCCGCCTGCCGGGCGCTGACCCCTGCGGCGGTCTGCCGACAGCAGATCGGCGTTCCCCCGTGCCGCCCGCCGGGGCAGGGTCTCCGGCATGAGACTTCTGATGCTGGGCGGTACGGACTTCGCGGGCCGGGCCGTCGTCGAGGCGGCCCTCGGCCGGGGCTGGGACGTGACCGTCTTCCACCGGGGGCTGCACCCGGCACCGCCGGGTGTGCGGACGCTGTCGGGCGACCGCACCGCGGTCGACGGTCTGGCCGCCCTCGACGAGGACCCCGGGGAGTGGGACGTCGTCGTCGACACCTGGTCGGCCGCCCCGCGCGCGGTGCGGGACGCGGCGCGGCTGCTGCGGGACCGCGCCGGGCGGTACGTGTACGTGTCGAGCTGCTCGGTGTACGCGTGGGCCCCGCCCGCCGGGTACACCGAGCACGCTCCCGTGGTGGAGGGCGCCTCCCCCGACGCGGACCTCACGGACTACGCGCGGGACAAGCGGGGCGGTGAGCTGGCCGCCGTGGACGCCTTCGGCGCGGACCGGTCGGTGCTGGTGCGGGCCGGTCTGCTGCTCGGACCGTACGAGAACATCGGCCGGCTGCCCTGGTGGCTGAACCGGACCGCCCGCGGCGGGCCGGTGCTCGCTCCGGGCCCGCGTACCCTGCCGCTCCAGTACGCCGACGTCCGTGACCTCGCCGCGTGGATCCTCGGAGCCGCCGAGCAGGAGCTGAGCGGGCCCTTCAACCTGATGTCCCCGCAGGGGCACACCACGATGGGTGAGCTGCTCGACACGTGCGCCCGGGTGACCGGCGGCACCGCGGACCTGCGGTGGGTCCCGCCGGAGGTGGTCCTCGGGGCGGGCATCGAGCCGTGGACCCAGCTGCCGGTGTGGGTGCCGCCGGACGGTGAGGAGCACGCCGCGCTGCACTCCGCGGACGTCTCCCGGGCGGTCGCGACCGGACTGCGCTGCCGCCCGGTCGGCGAGACCGTGGCCGACACCTGGCGCTGGCTGCGGCAGATCGGCGGCACCGCGCCCCTGCGTCCGGACCGCCCGCCCGTCGGACTGGACGCGGAGACGGAGGCGAAGGTGCTCGCGGACACCCCGGGGGTGTAGGCGGCACCACCCCGCGACCGGGGGCCCGGCCCAGTGACCGGCGCGCCCCGCTCCACCAGAATCCTCCCCATGACCATCGACACGAAGAGCCGCGGCGGGCGGCGTGAGCGGCCCATGAAGGGCACGGCGAAGGGGGCGGCGCGGGCCCTGGGGCTGGCGCTGGTGTCACTGCCCGCCTCGGTGCTGTGCTTCGTGCTGTCCGCGGTGTCCGTCTCGTTGATCCCGGTCGGGATCGGCATCGTCACCACCCCGTACGTCCTCACCGCCGTGCGGACGTACGCGAACGGGCGGCGGGTGCTGGCGGCCGAGTGGGGCGGGGTGCGGATCCCGCCGTCGTACCGGCCGGTACCGCAGGACGCCAACCCGTGGGGGCGGACGTCCGGGATGCTGCGCGACCCGGCGACCTGGCGGGACCTGCGGTGGCTGCCCGTCGACATGACCGCCGGCTTCGTCACCGCGCTGCTGCCGGCCGCGCTGCTGCTCTACCCGCTGGAGGGGTTCGCGCTGGCGGTCGGACTGTGGCGGGTGATGCCCGACGGGTACTGGTACGGCTTCGTACCGGTCTCCGACCAGACGTCCGCGCTGGGCGCCGGGGTACTCGCCCTCGTCCTGCTGTTCCTCGCGCACTTCCTCGCCCCGCGCCTGCTGGACGCCCACTTCCGGCTCACCCGGGCGGTGCTCGGCTCCGGCCGGGGCGAACTGACCGAGCGCGTGCGGGTGCTGACCGAGACCCGGCGGGACGCCGTGGACACCTCCGCCGCCGAACTGCGGCGCATCGAGCGGGACCTGCACGACGGGGCGCAGGCGCGGCTGGTCGCCATGGGCATGGACCTGGGGACGGTCGAGGCGCTGATGGAGAAGGATCCGGCGAGGGCGCGCGAACTGCTGGCGCAGGCCCGGCGGTCCTCCGCCGAGGCGCTGACCGAGCTGCGGGAGCTGGTGCGCGGCATCCACCCGCCGGTGCTGGCCGAGCGCGGGCTCGGTGACGCGGTGCGGGCGCTGGCGCTGCGGCTGCCGGTGGCCACGGAGGTGACCGTGGAGCTGCCCGGCCGGGCGGAGGCGCCGGTGGAGTCGGCCGCGTACTTCGCGGTGAGCGAGGTCCTCACCAACGCGGTGAAGCACTCCGGCGCGGACCGGGTCTGGGTCGACCTGCACCACGCCGACGGCCACCTGCGGGTGACGGTCACCGACAACGGCAAGGGCGGCGCGGTGACCGGGGCCGGTTCGGGGCTGACCGGGGTGGAGCGCCGGCTGGGTACATTCGACGGCGTCCTCGCCGTCAGCAGCCCCGCGGGCGGCCCCACCCTGGTCACCCTGGAGATCCCTTGCGCGTTGTCCTAGCCGAAGACCTCTTCCTGCTGCGCGACGGGCTCGTCCGGCTCCTCGAGGCGCACGACTTCGAGATCGCGGCCGCCGTGGGGTCCGGGCCCGAGCTGGCCCGGGCGCTGGCCGAGCTGGAGCCGGACGTCGCCGTGGTCGACGTACGGCTGCCGCCGACGCACACCGACGAGGGGCTGCAGTGCGCGCTGGAGGCCCGCCGCGCGCGTCCGGGGCTGCCGGTGCTGGTGCTCTCGCAGCACGTGGAGCAGTTGTACGCACGGGAGTTGCTGGCCGACGGCAGCGGCGGTGTGGGTTACCTGCTGAAGGACCGGGTGTTCGACGCGGAGCAGTTCGTGGACGCCGTGCGGAGGGTGGCGCGGGGAGGCACGGCGATGGACCCGCAGGTGATCCAGCAGCTGCTGGCGCGGCGGTCGGGGAACGACCGGCCGCTGGCGCGGCTGACGCCCCGGGAGCTGGAGGTGCTGGAGCTGATGGCCCAGGGGCGGACCAACACGGCGATCGCGGCCCGGCTGGTGGTGACGGAACGGGCGATCGCGAAGCACACCGCGAACATCTTCGCCAAGCTGGGCCTCGAGGTCTCGGACGACGACAACCGGCGCGTGCTGGCGGTACTCGCCCATCTCGACCACGGCCGGTGAAACCGGACCCGCCTCTTCACTCCCGGTGGACGATCGACAACTCCCGGTGCCCCGTGGGTTGTTGAAACCGGTGTGGACGCACGGACTTCTCATTGGTTTCCGGGACGGGTGAACACCCGTGGGGCGGCTCCCGTACTCAGGGGAGCCGCTTCACTCCTGTCGGGCCGCTCTGTGCCCCGCAATGGGATGCCCCCGCAAGGAAGGTCAAGAGGAGTTCCATGGGACGCAACACGAGAAAACGCCGTATGCCGCTGGCCACCAAAGTGACAGCCGGGGCGGCGGCCCTGGCGCTCGGTGGGGGCGGGCTGGTCTGGGCGAACTTCTACGCCTCGGCCCACGAGGACGGAGGCCACGACCGGACGAAGTCCAGAGGGGTGCGGGTCGCCACGATCAACTGTCCCGACGTCGGCCAGAAGCTGACGAAGGTGCCGCGGAAGGCGCGCAGGGGCGTGGCGAAGGAACTGGCCCTGCTGGACCGGCAGATCACGGACGCCTACACCCGCCTCGCGGAGACGCGCCAGGCCCAGGCGGGCGACGCGGGCTACGTCGACAACGCCATCCTCGGACCGCTGAAGTCCAAGCGCACGGCCACCCTGGACCGGATCGGCATCAACATCGACCGGGCGGGCGGCAAGGCGCCGCGCGACCTCGGCCGGTTCGCCCGGTGCCAGGGCGTCCCCGCCGGACAGCCGGGCGGCGGCAACGGGGACGGTGGCCAGGACCAGGGCGGCGGAGGCCAGGACAACGGGGGCGGCCAGGGCAACGGGGGCGGCCAGGGCAACGGCGGACAGGCCGAGAACGGGCCCGTCGCGGACGACTTCGTCAAGATCGAGGACGTCCGGCCCGACTCCCGCAACCTGCCGAACGGTCTGGCCGCGAACGGCGACGGCGGTTCGACGGGCAGCTTCACCACCGAGTGCGGCACCAACGAGAACGCGCTCCGCAACTCGGACAACGTGATCGTGGCTCCCGGCGTCAGCAACGGCGCCCAGCACCAGCACGACTACGTCGGCAACCAGGCCAACACCGCCTTCGCCGGCGACGAGGACCTGGCGAACGGCGACACGACCTGCCGGAACCAGGGCGACCGGTCGTCGTACTTCTGGCCGGTCCTGCGCATCCAGGACGGTACGCAGGACATCGACCAGGGCCAACCGGGCGGCGGTCAGGACGGCAACGTCGGCAAGATCGTCGCACCCACCGCGGCGGAGCTGAGGTTCGTCGGCAACCGGACGGGCGACGTCGTCGCCATGCCGAGGGCGCTGCGCATCATCACCGGTGACGCGAAGGCCTTCACCAACGGGCTGAACAACGCCAACACCGCCTGGAGCTGCACCGGCTTCGAGGACCGGCAGGTGACGGACAAGTACCCGATCTGCCCCGAGGGCAGCAGCGTGGTCCGGACGACCGCCTTCCAGAGCTGCTGGGACGGCCAGAACATCGACAGCGCCAACCACCGCACGCACGTCGACTTCGTCGAGGCGGACGGCACCTGCTCGAACGGCTTCCGGGCCATCCCCCAGCTCCAGGTCCGCCTGGTCTACGACAACATCCCGGCCCCCCGGATCGACGACGGGCGGCTCGTGAACCCGTACGCGGTGGACACCTTCCCGGAGCAGCTGCACAAGCCGATCACCGACCACAACGACTTCATCAACTTCTTCGACGAGGACCTGATGAACCGGATGGTCGAGTGCATCAACAGCGGCCAGGACTGCCAGTAGTCCGGTGGCCCGGTGACGGGAAGGGGCCGGCGGCGGGGGAACCCGCCGCCGGCCCCTTCGTCCGCCCGGACGCCCCGGGAAGCCTCCGGAAGCCCCGGGACCTCCGGAAGCCCCGGGGCCTCCGGAAGTCCCGGGGGGCCGTGGGTCAGCCGTGGTGGCCGCCCCGGTTGTGACTGCCGCCGGGGTTCATGTGCTCGGACCCCTCCTCCATGGTCCCGCCGAGCGTGCCGCGCAGGGCCGTGACGGTCTCCTCCTCGCCGACGGCCACCCACTTGCGTCCGACGAGGTAGTAACCGCCGTAGTCCTTCGCCGTGTCGAGCCACTCGCGCTGGCCGCGGTCGGTGGCGAAGGTGGCGAGGACGTACTTCTCGTCGCCCTTCTCGCACAGCGCCTGGCGGATGGTGTCGGCGTCGGTCTGCATGTTCGGCTCGCACTCCGCCTCGGCGGCCAGGTGCTCCAGGCTGCCGGTCGCGGTGGGCGGCGCCCCGTCCTCGCCGCCGCCGGCGCCGCAGCCCGCCAGCGCCAGCACCGCCACCGCGCCGGTCAGCGCGAGCATCGGTCGGGTCACCCTCATGTGTTCCTCCGGTCGTCGACGGCGGCGTCGCGACGGCGGCACGCCGCACGGAGCCCCGGCTCGGGGCCCCTCGGCCCTCCATACGGCCGGGACGCCCGCGGTGCTCAAATCCCGTGCGCCCGCGGGCACGGACGTGTGAGGGTGACCCGGTGGACAACGACTGGGAGAAGAGAGCGGCCGCCGCCTGGGCGGCCTTCGACGACTACGCCGAGGAGGACGCGCCGGCCTTCCGCGCCGTGATCGACGCGCTCGTCGCCGAGCTGCCCGAGGGGAGTCCGCTGGGCCCCTTCGAGCGGGCCTGCGCCTGGGACTCCACGGGCCACTCGGACCGGGCGGTGCCGCTCTACCGGGAGGCCCTGGACGGCGGCCTGGCAGGAGTCAGCGGCGACAAGGCGCGGCAGGCGAAGATCCAGCTCGCCAGCTCGTTGCGGAACATCGGCCGGGCGGAGGAGGGCGTGCGCCTGCTGACACCCGAACTCGACGCGCCGTCGGACGAGCTGGACGACGCCGTGCGCGTCTTCCTCGCGCTGTGCCTGTCGAGCCTCGGACGGGACCGCGAGGGGCTGTCGCTGGTCCTCGGCGCCCTCGCCCCGCACCTTCCGCGCTACCGGCGCTCCACGGCCGAGTACGCGCGTCTGCTCGTCGAGCCCGCCGCCGAGTGACCCCCGGGAACAGGTGACCATCCGCCGCACCGCTCGTTGCGCTGGGCGTGCAGTCACAGGATGCCGGCCCGCCCTCCCCCACCCCCTCCGCGGCCGGTCCGGTCGTGGACGTCGGGCGGGCCGAGGCCGCGCTCGTCGAGCACTATCCGCGGCTCGTCCGGCTCGCCTACCTGGTGCTGCCGTCCGGCAGGGGCCGGAGCAGGCGGGTGCTCACCGCGCACGCCCTGGTCCAGCGGGCACTGCCCCGGGACCGCACCCCCGCTCCGCCGGTCCCCGTCCAGCGGGCCGGCCGCCCGGGCGACCCCGGGTACGCGCTGGTCCGCCTCCGGGTGCTGCGCACGGCGCTGGGGCGCGGGGGGCGGCTGCCGTCGCCGCTGCCCCGGGTGTGGGGCCTGAAGCTGTTCCCGCGCTCGGGCGGGGCCGACGAACTCGCGCTGGACCAGCGGCTGTCCGAGTTGTCCGGACCGGCCCGCGCCGCCCACGCCCTGCGCGCCCTGGAGCGGCTCCCGGACGGGGAGGTGCGCGAGGTGCTGGCGGCCGCGGGCGTCACCGGCGTGGACGCCGCGCTGGAGGAGGCCGACGGCATCCCCGACCCGTACCGGCTGCTCGACTCCCCCGGGTTCGACCCCTGCGTGCTGCAGGCCCGGCCGACCGATCTGCCGCGCCGCCGCCGGCGTCTGCAGGCCGCCTCGGTCGGCGGGGCGGCGCTGGCGGTGTGCGGGACGCTGCTCGTACTGCCGGGCGGCGGCTGGGGCCCGGACGGCGCCGGATCGCCCCCGTACGCGCGCGATCCGGCCGCACGGGCCGCGCTGGACCCGGGCAGGCTGACCCGGGTCCCCCCCACCGCGTGGAGGACCTCCGCGCGCACCGACTTCTCCGTGTGGCCGGCGCGCGGCGACCGCACCGACGACCGGGCCCTGCTGCGCCGCGCCCTCGCCGTCTGGGCCCGGCCCGGGAGGGACGTCCAGGTGTCGGCGACCCCGGGCACCCCGTCCGGCGGCCCCGCCGGACCGCCCCGGCTGCTGTACGCGGGAACGGTCGGCGCCGCGCGCGTGGTGGTCCTGTACGACGGTCTGCGCATCGCCAGGTACGCCGAGCCGGGGGACGGCGCCCGGGGCGCCGCGCTGGACTTCGCCCGCGTCGACGGCGCCGACCGGGCCGGGTCGGGCGCGGTGGTGCTGAGCCGGACCGGCGGCACCGTCCGCTATCTGCTGGCCCCCTGGGTGCGCGGGGCGGGCGAACGGGACCTGCGCAGGCCGGACTCCGGCACGACGGACCTCGGCCTCGTCGACGGGGTGACCCCGCCGCTGGCCGGCCCGGCCCCGGAGCCGGGCCCGTGCACCTCGTGGCACGTACTGGAGCTGACCGACGGCACCGGCACCCGGCTGGTGACCGACCTCGGCGAACTGGTCCCGGCCCGCCTCACCACCGGACGTCCCGGCGAGGCCCGCGAGGCCTCCGGCGCGAAGGCGCTGCGCACCTGGGCGCCGTACGCCTGCTCGCTGCGCGCGATGCGCTCGGCGGGCGTACGGAGCGTGAACGCCTGGGCGTTCGCCGAGCAGCCGCTGCCCGGCACGCGGGACGAGGCGGTGTGGGTGTGCACGCGCGCGGAGACCTGGCGGGGCGGCGGGGCCCGGGTGCTGGCGCAGTTCCACGCGCCGGGCACGCGGTCCGGGGCGGTGGCGGCGGAGGCCGAGTCCGTACCGGCCTGCGGGGAGCGCGAGCCGCGGGTGCTCGCCGGGGTGCTGTGGAAGTCCGGGGCGGGCGAGTGGTACCTGCTGGCCGCCGGCGGTCCCGGCACCACGTCCGTCAGGGCGACGGGCGGCGTCGAGGGGTCGGCACGGGGGCGGCTGCTGGCCGTCCGCGCCGGGGCCGGCGCACGGGCGGACCTCGAGGGCTCACTGGAGGACGGGCGGTCGATCGGCGGACTGCGCTAGCCGGACGAACGGCGCCGTCCGGCCGGGACCGTTCGAGGCCGGAATCGATCGGTAAGGTGTTCGCATGACTACCGGGGTGCGGCGCAGGATGGGTGTGGAGGAGCGGCGGCAGCAGTTGATCGGCGTGGCCCTCGAACTGTTCAGCCGGCGTTCCCCCGACGAGGTCTCCATCGACGAGATAGCGTCGCGGGCGGGCATCTCCCGCCCGCTGGTCTATCACTACTTCCCCGGCAAACTCAGCCTGTACGAGGCCGCGTTGAGGCGGGCGGCGGAGGACCTGGCGTCCCGGTTCGAGGAGCCGCGGGAGGGCCCGCTGGGGTCACGGCTGCGCCGGGTGATGGCCCGCTTCTTCGACTTCGTCGACGAGCACGGGCCCGGTTTCGCCGCCCTGATGCGCGGCGGCCCGGCGGTGGGCTCGTCGGCCACCAACGCCCTGATCGAGTCGGTACGGCGGGCCGCGTACGACCAGATGCTGTCGCACATGGGCGTGGTGGGCCCGGCGCCGGCGCGACTGGAACTGGTCGTGCGGTCCTGGATCTCCCTCGTCGAGTCGACGGCGCTGATCTGGCTGGACGGCCGGCGCGTGCCGCGCGGGGAGCTGGAGGCCCAACTGGTGCAGGACTTCGCCGCGCTGGCCGCCGTCGCGGCGTCCCGCGACGAGGAACTGGCCGCGCTGCTCCGCGACCTGATCAGGAACGAGCCGGGCGACGGGCCGTTCACCGACCTCGCCACCCGGCTGGTGTCGCTGGCGGCCGGGTGAGCGCCGGGACGACGTGAGGTCCGGTCGTCGAGACGGCCGTGGGCGCCGCCGAGCGCAAGCGCACGGAGGCCCACGTGGTGGCGCACGTCGAGGGGACGCGGGAGGAGGCGCTCGCGGAGCTGGAGCGGCGGGCCCGCGGTCATGTGCCCGCCCACCCGCTGAACCACCGGCGCCGTCGCCTCCCCGGGAGCGGCGACGGGTTCCTCCTCGTCGTCGACGGGACGTGGAGCTCGTTCGTCCCCCGGTTCACGGTGGCGGAAGTGCCGGAGGACTCCGCGGCGCCCGCCGAGCCGGAGCCCGTCGTCGGGGCTCCGTCCCCCGGCCCCGCCCGACGGTGGAGCAACTGGCCGAGCCGGACGCGGACGGGGTGCCGGTGCTGCCGTCGTGGCCGGGCCGCCGCGACCTGCCGTGAGGCCTACTCGCCCTCGAACTTCCGGTACGAGGGGTCCAGGTCGCGGACCTCGGCGGAGGCGTGCAGCACCACGTCCCCGGCCGGCTTGACGTACTGCCGCAGCAGCTCCAGGACGGCCTCGGTGAGGCGGGCCTTGGTCTCGTCGCTGCGGCCGGCCAGCAGGGCGATGTGGACGTGCACGAGGGCGTGCCCGTCGGTGTCGGGGCCGACCACGACGTCCTCGGTGGGCCGGAACCGCGTCTTGCACGCCGGCGGCTTGGCGGCCGCGATGTCCACCACGGCGGTGTGCAGGTCCCGCGCGAAGGCGGGCCGGTCGAAACCGTCCGCCAGTCGCTCGGAGTAGTCGACGGTGATCTGCGGCATGAGCCCTCCTGATCCGGGTCGGGAGGGCTCACACTAGCCGCAGCTCCCTGCGGGGTCAGCCGGCGGTGGTGAACACCGCGACCGTGCGCGCCGGGACGGTGAACGTGCCGGACCCCTTCGCGTACGACGAGGTCTTCACGACCGCGTCCCCGCCCGCCGCCTGCACCGGGTGCAGGCGGTAGCCGGTGCCGGCGAGCGCGGTCACGCGCTGTTCCTGCTTCTCGGGTGTGGCGTTGAAGACGACGGCCAGGTC
>NZ_JBEORT010000066.1:0-38830 GCF_040302425.1 Streptomyces sp. NPDC126497 | reverse complement strand
CTGCTGGTCACCAAGCTCCCCGAGGTCAAGGTGAGGGACCGGCAGACCGGCGAGGTGGCCGTGGACCCGGTCACCAACGACCGGCTCATGGTCCTACCAGGAGCCACCCCCCGCGCACCACGTTCTGGCTCCGCCCCGGCACGCACCGGCTCGCTCCCGACCGCTACGCCCAGGTCGTCCCCAAGGAGGGGAACAGCTACCTCGGCGCGCCGGGCGCGGTCCTCGACGGCCGGAGGACCAACCAGTACGCGTTCGGCGGCACCGCCCGCGACGTCACCCTCCGCCACCTGACCGTGCGGGGGTTCGTCGCGCCGCACGACGAGGGCGTGGTCAACCACGACTCGGCCGACGGGTGGACGATCGAGCACGCGACGATCCGGGACAACTCCGGCGCCGGGCTGATGGCCGGCGCCCGCCAGCGGGTCCGCGCCACCTGCCTGCGCGACAACGGCCAGTACGGCATGAACGCCTACAAGGACGACGGCCCCCTCCACGACCTGGTGATCGAGGGCAACGAGATCACGGGCAACAACACCGACGACTGGGAGCGGCGGCGGCCGGGCTGCGGCTGCACCGGAGGCGTCAAGTTCTGGGCCGTCGACGGCGCCGACGTACGCGGCAACTGGGTGCACGACAACCGCGGAACCGGCCTGTGGGCGGACACCAACAACAACGACTTCCGCATCGAGGGCAACGTGCTGGAGGCCAACGACGGCGCCGCCCTGATCTACGAGACCAGCTACAACGCGGTCATCCGGAAGAACACGATCCGGCGGAACAACTGGGTCGAGGGCCGCACGTACGCCGACCGCGGCGACACCTTCCCGTTCGCGACGGTCTACCTGTCCGAGTCCGGCGGCGAACCACGGGTCCCGGCCCGCACGGACAAGATCGAGATCTACCGGAACGTGCTGGAGGACAACTGGTCCGGGATCACCCTGTGGGAGAACGCCGACCGGTTCTGCAACAGCCCGGCCAACACCTCCTCCGGTGACTGCACGCTGCTGGTGGAGGACACCGACCGCTGTGCCCCGCCGGCGATCGCCACCGCGCCGCTCTACGCCGACTGCAGGTGGCGGACCCAGCGGGTGGACATCCACGGCAACCGCTTCGCGCTGGACAAGTCCGTCGTCGACTGCACGGCGAAGTGCGACCGCATGGCGGTGCTGGCCAACTACGGCACCTACCCGGACTGGTCGCCGTACCAGGGCGAGCGGGTGGCCGAGGCGATCACCCTGAGGCAGCACAACCGCTGGCACGACAACGTCTACGTCGGCCCCTGGCAGTTCGTCGTCCACGACCCGAGCCGGGTGCTCGACCCCGGGCAGTGGCGGGGCGCGCCGTACCGGCAGGACGCGGACAGCACCTTCCTCGCACGGGACGGTGGTTGAGATGCGCGCGGACCGCACGCCGAGGACCGTCGGGACGGTCTGGGGACTGCTCGTCCTCAACACCCTCGGCTCCGCCGGGGCGGAGACCGTCGTCCCGCTCCCCCGCTCCCTCATCCAGATGGTCACCATGGGCGCGCTGGCGGCCGCGTTCACGCTGGCGCTCGCGGTCAACCTCCGGCTGCGCGTCCGGCCGAGCGCCTACCTGTTCCTGCTCACCCTGCTGCTGGTGCCGAGCGTGATCTCCAGCGCGGACCCGGAGTCCGGGTTCGGGGCGCTGTTCCGCTGCGCCCGGCTGGCCCTCTTCATCGGCACGCTGTGGCTGCTCAGCCGCTGGTGGGACGGCGGCACGACGTTCGTCCGGCACCACATCCGGATGTACTTCGCGGTCCTCGTGTCGGTGGCCGCCGGCGCGGTGGTCTCGCCGGGCGCCGCCTTCCCCGATCTCTACGGCGGCCGTCTGGTCGGCGCGTTGTGGCCGCTCACCCCGCCGCAGATCGGGCAGTACGCCGCGGTGATCACCGGGCTCACCGTGCTGCTCGTCCTGGGCCGCCGGACCGACCGGCGCAGCGCGGCGCTGGTCGTGGTGCCGGCGCTCGTCCTGCTCGCGCTGACCCACACCCGGACGGCCACCCTCGGACTGCTCGTCGGGCTGGCGCTGGCGATCGGTTCGCTCGTCCTGACCAGCGCCGCCGCCCGCCGGTTCTTCGGCTGGACGGTGCTGTGCGCCGCCGTGGTCGCGGTGGGGTTCAGCTCCGCGCTGCAGGCGTGGTTCCTGCGCGGGCAGAGCCAGGAGAACTTCACCAGCCTCACCGGCCGGGCCAAGGTCTGGGACGCCCTGCTGGCGGCGGACCGGACGACCACGGAGCACCTGTTCGGCGCTGGTCTGGGCGACAAGTCGTTCGGCGGGCTGCCCATAGACAACAGCTGGCTGGCCGTCTACCAGGAGCAGGGCGTGACCGGCGTCACCCTGGTGGCGGCGTTCGTCGTCGTGCTGGGCGGTGTCGCGCTGCTGCGGCCGCCGTCGCTGTCGAGGGCCTGCGCGCTCTTCCTGATCGGCTACTGCGCGCTGGCGTCGTACACCGAGGCCGGGCTGGGCGACGCCTCGCCGTACCTGCTGCACCTGGCCGTGGCCGCCTCGCTGCTCGCGGCGCCCGCCGCGGCCGCCGCCCCCGCGGCGCCCTCGGTGCCCTCGGTGCCCGAACCGCCCCGCCGGCGCGTCCCGGCGTGGGCCCGCAGACCGGAGGTGACCTGAGCATGCACGTCCTCGTGGTGCACAACTACTACGCCTCGGCGCAGCCGAGCGGGGAGAACAAGGTGGTCGACCAGGAGGTGGCGCTGCTGCGCGGGGCCGGCCACCGGGTCGGGGTGTTCGAGCGGCGCAGCGACGACATCGCCGCCAGGTCCCTGCCGGGCAAGGCGGCGCTGCCGCTCCTCGTGCCGTGGAACCCGGCGGTCCGCAGGGAGCTGGCCGCCCGGCTCCGCGCCGACCGGCCGGACGTGGTGCACGTCCACAACGTCTTCCCGCTGCTGTCGCCGGCGGTGCTGGCCGCCTGCGCCGACGCCGGGGTGCCCGCCGTCGCCACGCTGCACAACTACACCCAGGTGTGCCCGCCCGGCACGCTGCAGCGGGACGGCCGGCCGTGCACCGAGTGCGTGGGGTCCGCGCCGCTGCCCGCCGTCCGGCACGGCTGCTACCGGAACTCCCGGCTGGCGACGGTGCCGCTCGCGGTCAGCCTGTCGGTCAACCGGCGGCGCTGGTGGTCCGGGGTGGAGCGGTTCCTGTGCATCTCCGCGGCGCAGCGCGACGTCCTGGTGGGGGCCGGCCTGCCGGCCGGGCGGCTGGCGGTGAAGCACAACTTCGTGCCCGACCCGGGCGTCCGCCGGGAGGGCGCCGGCGAGCACCTGCTCTACCTCGGCCGGCTCGCCGAGGCCAAGGGCGTACGGCTGCTCATGACCGCGTGGGACGAGATCGCCGCCGGCGGCGGTGCGGGCGTGCCGCTGGTGATCGCCGGCACGGGACCGCTGGAGCCGGAGGTGGCCGCCTGGGCGGCGGGCCGGGACGACGTGCGGTACGTCGGCCTGTACGACACCGGGGAGTGCCGGCGGGCCGTCGCCCGGGCGGTCGCCGTGGTGGCCCCCTCGACGTGGCTGGAGGCGTTCGGCCTGGTGGTCGTGGAGGCGATGGCGGCGGGGGTCCCGGCCGTCGCCGCCGGTCACGGCGCCTTCACCGAACTCGTCGAGGACGGGGTGACCGGGCTGCTGCACCGGCCGGGCGATCCCGCCTCGCTGGCGTCCTGCCTACGCCGGATCACGGCCGGGGAGGACCGCAACCGGGAGATGGGCCGGGCCGCCCGGCGCCGCTACGAACAGGGCTTCAGCCCGGCCGTCGGTCTGGAGCGCCTGCTGGAGGAGTACCGCACCGCGATCGCGGGTCGGTCAGCACTGGCCCGCGGCGGGGACACCCGCGCGGGCAGGGGGGATGGGGACAGTAGATGACACATTGCCGACTCTGCGGCTCGGAAGCGATGGCGAGCGTCGTCGACCTCGGGGCGACGCCACCGTGCGAGAGCTTCCTCGCCGCGGACCAACTGGACAGGCCGGAGCCGACGTACCCGCTGCACCTGCGGGTCTGCACCGACTGCTGGCTCGCACAGCTCCCGCCGCTGATCACGCCGGAGGACACGTTCAGCGAGTACGCGTACTTCTCCTCCTACTCGACCTCCTGGGTGGAGCACGCGCGCGCGTTCGTCGACGGCGCCGCGACGCGGCTGGGCCTCGGCCCCGACTCCTTCGTGGTCGAGGTCGCCAGCAACGACGGCTACCTGCTGCGGCACGTGGTGGAGCAGGGGATCCGCTGCCTCGGCATCGAGCCGTCGGTGAACGTCGGCGCCGCGGCGCGCGAGGCGGGGGTGCCCACGCTCACGGCGTTCCTGGACCCGGACACCGGCGCCGGCGTCCGGGCCGAACACGGCCCGGCGGACCTGGTCGTGGCCAACAACGTGTACGCGCACATCCCCGACGTCGTCGGGTTCACCCGGGGCCTGCGCGCCCTGGTCGCCGACGACGGCTGGGTCTCCGTCGAGGTGCAGCACCTGCTGACCCTGATCGAGGAGAACCAGTACGACACGATCTACCACGAGCACTTCCAGTACTACACGGTCGCCTCCGCCGCCCGGGCGCTGGCCAGTGGCGGGCTCACGCTGGTGGACGTCGAGCTGCTGCCCACGCACGGCGGCTCCATCCGGCTGTGGGCCCGGCCGGCCGGGGCGGCCGGCGAGCCGAGCGGCCGGGTGGCCGAGGTGCTGGACCGGGAGAAGGCCGCCGGGCTGCAGGAGCTGACCGGGTACGCCGAGTTCTCCGCCCGGGTGGCCAAGGTGCGCCGGGACCTGCTGCGGTTCCTCGTCGACGCGGCCGAGCGCGGTGAGACGGTCGTCGGCTACGGCGCCCCGGGCAAGGGCAACACCCTGCTCAACCACTGCGGCGTCCGGCCCGACCTGCTGCCGTACACGGTCGACCGCAACCCCTACAAGCACGGCAGGTTCACCCCGGGCACCCGCATCCCGGTCCTGCCGCCCGAACGGATAGCCGCCGACCGGCCGGACTACGTCCTCGTCCTCCCGTGGAACCTGCGGAAGGAGCTGGTCGAGCAGCTGTCCTTCGTGCACGAGTGGGGCGGCCGGCTGGTCTTCCCCATCCCGGAACTGAGCATTGTCGAGGTCGCGCGATGAAGGTCGTACTGTTCTGCGGCGGTTACGGGATGCGGATGCGCAGCGGAGCCGCGGACGACGTGCCCAAGCCGATGGCGATGGTCGGGCCCAGGCCGCTGATCTGGCACGTCATGCGCTACTACGCGCACTTCGGGCACACCGAGTTCATCCTGTGCCTCGGGTACGGGGCCCACCACATCAAGGACTTCTTCCTCAACTACGAGGAGACGACGTCCAACGACTTCGTGCTGCGGGGCGGGCGGACGGAGCTGCTGTCCACCGACATCTCGGACTGGACGATCACGTTCGCGCAGACCGGCATCGAGTCGCCGATCGGGGAGCGGCTGCGCCGGGTGCGGCACCACCTGGACGGCGACGAGATGTTCCTCGCCAACTACGCCGACGTGCTCACCGACGCGCCGCTGCCGGAGATGATCGACCGGTTCGCCCGGCGCGACGCCGGCGCGTCGATGATGGTGGTGCCGCCGCAGTCGTCGTTCCACTGCGTGGAGCTGGGCGAGGACGGTCTGGTGGGCGGCATCACCGCGGTGAGCGAACTGCCGCTGTGGGAGAACGGCGGCTACTTCGTGCTCCGCCAGGAGGTCTTCGACCACATCCCGGAGAACGGGGACCTGGTCGCCGACGGATGCGCGGGACTGGCCAAGCAGGGGCGGGCGATGGCCTACCGGCACCGCGGCTTCTGGAAGCCGACCGACACCGTGAAGGAGCGGGCCGCGCTCGACGCCGCCTACGCCCGGGGCGACCGCCCGTGGGCCGTGTGGGAACGGGACGGCGCGGGCGCCGGGGTGCGGGCGTGATCCGGCTCGGGGCCGGGCGCCTGGACCGGATCGTCGCGGTGGGCGCGCACTGCGACGACATCGCCATCGGCGCCGGCGGCACCCTGCTGACGCTGTGCCGGGCGCGGCCGGGCCTGCGCGTCGACGCGCTGGTGCTCTCCGGTGGCGGCGGCGAGCGGGAGCAGGAGGAGCGGGCCGCGCTCGCCGCCTTCTGCCCGGGCGCCGACCTGCGGCCGACCGTGCTCAAACTGCCGGACGGCCGGATGCCGGCGCACTGGGAGGAGGCCAAGGCCGCGGTCGAGGAGCTGCGCGGGCGGACCGATCCCGACCTCGTGCTGGCCCCGCGCACCGAGGACGCGCACCAGGACCACCGCGGCCTGGCGAAGCTGATGTCCACCGCGTTCCGCGACCACCTCGTGCTCGGCTACGAGATCGTCAAGTGGGACGGCGACCTCGGCCGCATGACGGCGTACCAGCCGCTGTCGCCGGACACCGCCGAACGGAAGGTGCGGCTGCTGCAGGAGCACTATCCCTCGCAGCGGCACCGGCCCTGGTACGACCGGGAGGCCTTCCTCGGTCTGGCACGCATCCGCGGCATCGAGTGCCACGCCCGCTACGCCGAGGCGTTCGCCGTCACCAAACTCACTCTCGACCTGGGGGAATGAACTGTGCGCGTACTGCTGACCGGACACCAGGGCTACCTGGGCACCGTGATGGCACCCGTCCTCGCGGCCGCCGGACACGAGGTGGTCGGCCTGGACTCCGGCCTGTTCGCCGACTGCGTCCTCGGCCCGGCGCCCGCGGACCCGGCGGGGCACCGGGTGGACCTGCGCGACGTCACGGCCGAGCACGTGGCCGGGGTGGACGCCGTGATCCACCTGGCCGCGCTCTCCAACGACCCGCTGGGGTCGCTGGCGCCGGAGCTCACCTACGACATCAACCACCACGCGTCGGTACGGCTGGCCCGGCTGGCCCGCGACGCGGGGGTCCGGCGCTTCCTGTACGCGTCGACCTGCTCGGTCTACGGGGCCGCCGGCGGCGACGAACTGGTGGGCGAGGACGCCCCGCTGCGCCCGGTGACGCCGTACGCGGAGTCCAAGGTGCGGGTCGAGGACGACCTGCACGCGCTGGCCGACGACGACTTCAGCCCGGTGTACCTGCGCAACGCCACCGCCTTCGGCTTCTCGCCCCGGCTGCGCGCCGACATCGTGCTGAACAACCTGGTGGGCCACGCGCTGCTGACCGGCGAGGTGCTCGTGCTCTCCGACGGCACCCCCTGGCGCCCGCTGGTGCACGCCGCCGACATCGCCCAGGCCTTCACCGCGGCGCTGACCGCGCCGCGCGAGGCGGTGCACGACCGGGCGTTCAACATCGGCAGCGAGGTCAACAACGTCACGGTCGCCGAGATCGCCGGGCAGGTCGCCGAGGCGGTGGCCGGCTCGGAGGTGGTGATCACCGGGGAGACCGGCGCCGATCCGCGGTCCTACCGGGTGGACTTCTCCCGGTTCCGCGCCGCGGTGCCCGGCTTCGACTGCGCGTGGACGGTGAAGCGGGGCGCGCTCGAACTGGCCGACTCCTACCGGGAACACGGGCTGACCCGGGAGGACTTCGAGCGGCGCTTCACCCGCCTCGCCGTGCTGCGCGCGAAGTCCGGCGCGGGGTCCGTCGACGGCACCCTGCGGTGGCGCCGGTGACCGAGGTCGGCGAGGAGATGCACGCGCTGGTGGAGCGGTTGTACCCGCTGTGCCGGAGCATCACCGGCGACGGGGTGCGCGCCACCCTGGAGATCGTCGGCGAGTACGTCCCGCTCGAGGTGCACGAGGTGCCGACCGGGACGCAGGTGCTCGACTGGACGGTGCCGCAGGAGTGGAACATCCGGGACGCGTACGTCGCCGACGCCTCCGGCCGCCGGGTCGTCGACTTCCGTGCGTCCAGCCTGCACGTGCTCGGCTACAGCGTGCCGGTGGCGGCGACCATGCCGCTGGCCGAGCTGCGCGAGCACCTGTACACCCTGCCGGAGCACCCGGGCTGGGTGCCGTACCGCACCAGCTACTACGAGCCGAAGTGGGGGTTCTGCCTGGCGCAGGAGACCCTGGACGCGCTGCCGGACGGCGAGTACGAGGTGCGCATCGACTCCACGCTCGCCGACGGCCACCTCACCTACGCCGAGCACGTGGTCCCCGGGCGGGTGTCCGACGAGGTGCTCGTCTCCTGCCACGTCTGCCACCCGTCGCTGGCCAACGACAACCTGGCCGGCGTCGCGGTGGCGGTCTTCCTGGCCCGGGCGCTGGCGGAGCGGCAGCCGCACCACACCTACCGGTTCGTCTTCGCCCCCGGCACCATCGGGGCGATCACCTGGCTGGCCCGCAACCGGGAGCGGGTGGAGCGGGTCAGGCACGGCCTGGTGCTGGCCTGCGCCGGCGACCCGGGCGACCTGACGTACAAGCGGAGCAGGCGCGGCGACGCGGAGATCGACCGGGTGCTGCGGCACGTGCTGGCCGCCTCCGGACGCCCGCACCGCATCCTCGAGTTCACGCCGTACGGCTACGACGAGCGGCAGTACTGCTCGCCCGGGTTCGATCTCGGCGTGGGCTCGCTCAGCCGGACCCCGTACGCCGGTTACCCCGAGTATCACACCTCGGCGGACAACCCGGACTTCGTCTCCCCCAAGGCGATGGCGGACACGCTCGCCGTCTGCCGCGAGGCGTTCGCCGTCCTGGACCGCAACCGGCGCTACGTCAACCTCAGCCCGTACGGCGAACCGCAGCTCGGCCGGCGCGGGCTGTACGACTCGCTGGGCGGGCGCAGCGACGCCAAGCAGGCGCAGATGGCCATGCTCTGGGTGCTCAGCCTCTCCGACGGCGAGCACAGTCTGCTGGACGTCGCCGAGCGCTCCGGCCTGCCGTTCGACACCGTCGCCGCCGCGGCCGACGCCCTGCACGGCGCCGGGCTGATCAAGGCATGACGCCCGTGACCACCGAGGGGGAGACAACGACACCGGCCGGGTCCGCCCGGCGGGGCGTCCTCGGGCGGCTGTCCTGGGGGCTGGCCGACCAGGCGGCCTCCAGCATGAGCAACTTCGTGGTGGGCGTCTACGTGGCCCGCTCGCTGGGGGTGACCGCGTTCGGCGTGTTCGGCCTCGCCTGGGTGACCTACGGCGTGGTGCTCAACGTCTCCCGCGGACTGGCCACCGACCCGCTCGTGGTGCGCTTCAGCGGGGTGCCGGAGGCGTCCTGGCGCGAGGCGGTGGCCCGGTCGTCGGGTACCGCGCTCGGCGTCGGCGCCGTCATCGGCGCGGTGTCCGTGGGGGCCGGTCTCGCCCTCGGCGGCCGGGTGGGGACGGCGTTCGCCTGTCTCGGCGTCGTCCTGCCGGGGCTGCTGCTGCAGGACGTGTGGCGGTTCGCGTTCTTCGCCGCCGGCACCGGGCGGAAGGCGTTCGTCAACGACGTCGTGTGGGGCGTCGCGCTCGTCCCGGCCATGGCGGCGGCGGCCCGCGTGGGCAGTGTGTCCGCCTATCTGCTCGCCTGGGGCGGGTCCGCCGCGGTGGCCGCGGCGTACGGCTGCCTCCAGTCCGGCATCCGGCCCCGCCCGTCCGGAGCGCGCGCGTGGGTGCGCGAGCACCGCGACCTCGGCTACCGGTACCTGGTCGAGAACGTCAGCAACAGCGGCGCGAGCCAGCTGCGGGCGTACGGGCTCGGCGTGATCGTCGGGGTCGGCGCGGTGGGCGTGATCCGGGGGGCCGAGCTGCTGCTCGGCCCGTTCCTCGCGCTGTTGATGGGGCTGTCGCTGGTCACCGTCGCGGAGGCGGCGCGGGTGCTGCGGCGGGCCCCGCACCGGCTCGGCGGGTTCTGCCTCCTGCTCGGCGGCGGACAGGCCGTCGCCGCCCTGCTGTGGGGCGGGGCCCTGCTGCTGGTGCCGGACCGGCTCGGCGAAGCCGTGCTCGGCGGCGTCTGGGCCGCCGCCGCCGAGCTCGTCGTGCCCGTCACGCTCGGCGTCGCGGGCGCCGGCCTCGGCACCGGCGCGGCGGCAGGGCTGCGCGCGCTCGGCGCGGCCCGGCGCAGCCTGCGCAGCCAGCTGATCGCCTCCGCCTGTTACGTCACCGGCGGGCTCGGCGGGGCGGCCGTGGCCGGCACGGCCGGCTCGGCCTGGGGCGTCGCCGCCGCGACCGTCTGCAGCTCGGCCGTGTGGTGGCTGCAGCTGCGCTCCGCCCTGCGCGAGCACCACCAGGACACCATCCGTGAAGTGAGGACGTCATGACCGCGCACCCCCGGCTGAGCATCGGCCTGCCCGTGTACAACGGCGAGGAGTACCTGGCCGAGTCCTTCGACGCCCTGCTGGGCCAGACCTACGAGGACTTCGAGCTGGTCGTCTCCGACAACGCCTCCACGGACGGGACCCGGGACATCTGCCGGAAGTACGCCGCGCGGGACTCCCGCATCCGCTACATCCGGCTGCCCCGGAACATCGGCGCCGCGCCGAACCACAACTACGTGTTCACCGAGTGCCGCGGCGAGCTGTTCAAGTGGGCCTCGCACGACGACCTGTACGCCCGGGACCTGCTGCGGCGCTGCGTCCAGGCGCTGGACGAACGGCCCGACGTGATCCTCGCCCACGCCGACCAGGCGGTGATCGACGCCGACGGCCGGGTGAAGGTCCCCTACCCGTACGGGCTCGCCACCGCCTCGCCGCACGCGCCGGAGCGCTTCCGCAGCCTGCTGTTCGAGCCCGGCGGCGACGACTTCTACGGGGTGATGCGGGCCGACGTGCTGCGCCGGGTGAAGCCGCACGACAGCTACCACCACGCGGACCGCACGTTCGTCGCCGAGATCACCCTGCACGGGCCCTTCCACCAGGTGCCGGAGCTGCTGTACTTCCGCCGCGACCACCCCACCCGCGCCGAGCGGGCCAACCCGTCCAAGCGCTCCCGGTGCGTCAACCTGGACCCGCGCCGGGCCGGCCCGCTGCACCCGACGCCCCGGCTGCTCGCCGAGTACGTCTGGGGCTTCGTCTCTGCGATCCGGCGGGCGCCGCTGTCCCCGGCCGACCGGCGCGCGTGCTACCGCCACCTGGCCGCGTGGATGGCCAGCCGGGTCCGGCCGGGCGCCGGCGAGCGGGTCGAGGACCGCGCCCCGGTCGACCCGGACCGGCTCACCGTCTCCGTCGACGCCCTCGTCGCGGGCCGTGAGGGGAGGCGGGCGTGACCGCCCCCCGCGTCGGGGTGTTCGGCCTGCTCGGTTCCGGCAACCTCGGCAACGACGGGTCGCTGGAGGCGGTGCTCGGGTACCTGCGCGCCGCGCACCCGGAGGCGTCCGTGGACGCGCTGTGCGGCGGGCCCGAGGCCGTGACGGCCCGGTACGGGATCCCCGCGACGCGGCTGCACTGGTACCGCGGGGAGTACCGGACCGCGTCGCGGGCGGGCGCGATCGCGGGGAAGGGACTGGGCAAACTCGTCGACGCCGTCCGCACCGCCGCCTGGGTGCGCCGGCACGACGTGGTGATCGTGCCGGGCATGGGCGTCCTGGAGGCCACGCTGCCGCTGCGGCCGTGGGGTTTCCCGTATGCGCTGTTCCTGCTCTGCGCGAGCGGCAGGCTGCTCGGCACCAGGGTGGCGCTGGTCGGCGTCGGCGCCGCCCCGATCGGCAGCCGGCCGACCCGGGCCCTGGTGCGCTGGTCGGCGCGGCTGGCGGCCCACCGGTCGTACCGGGACGCCCTGTCCCGCGACGCGATGCGGGCGATGGGCGTGGACACCACGCGCGACGAGGTCCACCCCGACCTGGCGTTCGCCCTGCCGGCGCCGCCCGCGCGCACCTCCCCCGGCCTGGTCTGCGTCGGCGTCATGGACTTCCACGGCGGCGACGACGACCGCGACCGGGCCGAGGAGATCCACCGGCGCTACCTCGACGGGGTGACCCGCTTCGTGCGCGCGCTGGCCGAGGAGGGCAGACCGGTCCGGCTGCTCACCGGCGACGCCTGCGACGCCCCGGTGGTCGAGGCGGTCCTCGACGCGGTGGGCTCGCCGCTGGTCACCGCCGCCGAAGCCACCTCGCTGGCCGACCTGATGAGGGAGACGGCGGCGGCCGAGGCCGTGGTGGCGACCCGGTACCACAACCTGGTCTGCGCGCTGAGGACCGGCACCCCGACGCTCGCGCTCAGTTACGCGGCGAAGAGCGACGCGCTGATGGCCCGGATGGGCCTGGACGCGTACTGCCACCCGGCCCGCGAGGTCAACGCCGACCGGCTCCTCGAACAGTTCGGGGCGCTGGAGGAGCGGTCCGCCGAGCTGCGGCGGACCCTGACCGAGCGCAACCGCCTCACCACCGGGCAACTCGACCGCCAGTTCACCGCGTTGACGGCGGCCCTGTTCCCGGCAACCGACCGCACCCACGCCGTACGGGAGACACCTTGAGGGCGACCGAAGTCCCGGCGATCGCCGGCGCGTACCTGTTCGAACCGACGCCGCACACCGACGAACGCGGCTTCTTCTGCCGCACCTTCGACGCCGACGTGGTCCGCTCGGTGGGCCTGGACCCGGACGCCTTCGTCCAGGACAGCCTCTCCCGCTCGGTCCGGGGCGTGCTGCGCGGCCTGCACCTGCGCTCCGGCGCCGGCGAGGCCAAGCTGGTGCGGTGCTCGTACGGGAGGATCTTCGACGTCGTCGTGGACCTGCGGCCCGGCTCGCCGACCTACCTGGGCCGGGCCTCCTTCGAACTGTCCGGCGAGACGCAGGCGACCCTCTACGTCCCGGCGGGGTGCGCGCACGGCTTCCAGGCACTGACGGAGACCGCCGACACCTCGTACCGGATCGACCGGCCGCACGACCCGGCCGAGGACGTGACGATTCGCTTCGACGACCCGGAGCTCGCCATCGACTGGCCGCTGCCGGTCGCATCGATGTCCCCACGGGACCGGGAGGCGCCGAGCCTCGCCGAGGTCCTGAAGCACCTGGAGATGAGGCCCGCGTGACCACCGAAGACCCCGGAGAGTTCCGTCTGCCCCGGTCCCGGGAGGCGAACGAACGGCTGCACGCCCTGGTCCCCGGGGGCGCGCACACCTACGCCAAGGGCGACGACCAGTACCCCGAGGACCTGGCGCCGGTCATCAGCCACGGCCGCGGCGCCCACGTGTGGGACGTCGACGGCAACCGCTACGTCGAGTACGGCTCCGGCCTGCGCTCGGTCAGCCTCGGCCACGCCCACCCGCGCGTGACCGAGGCGGTGCGGCGGGAAGTGGACCGCGGCGGCAACTTCGTCCGGCCGTCCCTCGTCGAGGTCGAGGCGGCGGAACGCTTCCTGGCCACGGTGCCGACCGCCGAGATGGTGAAGTTCGCGAAGAACGGCTCCGACGCCACCACCGCCGCGGTGCGCCTGGCCCGCGCCGCCACCGGGCGCCCGCGGGTGGCCCTCTGCGCCGACCACCCGTTCTTCTCCGTCGACGACTGGTTCATCGGCACCACGCCGATGTCGGCCGGCGTCCCGGCGGCGACCACCGGCCTCACCGTGACGTTCCCCTACGGGGACCTGGCCGCCACGGAGGAACTGCTCACCCGGTACGCGGGCGAGGTCGCCTGTCTGGTCCTCGAACCCGCCACCCACACCGAGCCGCCGCCCGGTTACCTGGCCGGCCTGCGCGCGCTGGCCGACCGGCACGGCTGCGTCCTGGTCTTCGACGAGATGATCACCGGCTTCCGCTGGTCCGAGGCGGGCGCCCAGGGCCTGTACGGCGTCGTCCCCGACCTCTCCACCTTCGGCAAGGCGCTGGGCAACGGATTCGCCGTCTCCGCGCTGGCCGGGCGCCGCGAGCTGATGGAGCGGGGCGGGCTGCGCCACTCCGGCGAGCGGGTGTTCCTGCTGTCCACCACGCACGGTGCGGAGACCCACGCCCTGGCGGCCGCGATGGCCGTGCAGACCACCTACGCCGAGGAGGGGGTCACCGCGCGGCTGCACGCCCTCGGCGAGAAGCTGGCCGCCGGTGTCCGCGAGGCCGCGGCCGCCATGGGCGTCGGCGACCACGTGGTGGTCCGGGGCCGGGCCAGCAACCTGGTCTTCGCCACCCTCGACGGGAACGGGCGGCCGTCGCAGGAGTACCGCACGCTGTTCCTGCGCCGGCTCCTCGAGGGCGGGGTGCTGGCCCCGTCGTTCGTGGTGAGCAGCGCGCTCGACGACGCCGACATCGAGCACACCGTCGACGTGGTGGCCCAGGCGTGCGCGGTGTACCGCAAGGCGCTGGACGCCGGTGACCCCACCCCCTGGCTGGGCGGGCGCCCGGTGAAGCCGGTCTTCCGCCGCCTGGCGTGACCCGGCGCGACGTCAGGGACGCCTCCCCCGGCCGGCGTCGGCCGCCCGGTCGACCAGCCAGGCGGCCGACGGTGTCACCGCCAGCGCGGTGCACCAGCCGCCGAGGACGTCGGTCGGGTAGTGCGCGCCCAGGACGACCTGCGCCCACCCCATGGCGGCGCCGGCGACCAGTGCCGCGGCGAGCACGAGTGACGTGCCGGCCGTCCTGCCGAGGCCGAGCCGGCCCGTCGCGAGCAGCGCCCCCGTCAGGGCGAGCGCGGTGAGGAAGGCGGTGTGCCCGCTCGGGTAGGCCAGGTTGTGGTCGCCGTGGATGGTCCGTCCCACCAGCGGCTTGAGCAGCGTCGTCACCCCCACGGCCAGCGCGGCGCCGGTCACCAGGAGCACCGCCGCGCGAGGCCGCCGGGCCAGCAGACAGCCCGCCACGGCGGCCCCGACCAGCAGCGCCGCTCCCACCGGCTCCCCCAGGAAGTCCGTGGCCAGGGCGACGTGCCGCCACGGCGGGCCCAGCCCGTCCGCCCACGCCCCGATCCGTGCGTCCACCCCGCCGGGCTCGCTGTCGCCGGCGTGCACGCCCCCGAGCACGACGACCACCAGCGCGGCGAGGCCGGCGATCGGTCCGAGCCGTCCGCGCAACGCCGGCGGCAGCACCGCGCGTGTCGTCCGGCCGGTCGTACGCCCGTCGCGGGCGGGCCGGGTCAGGTTCTCCCCCATGGGTCCATCATCACCGCCGCGCCCGGCGGCCGCCCCGTCCTCCGGGCAATTCACCCGCGCCGGCGGTGGCCTTCCGGCGAACGCGGGCCCGCGCCCGGAGCCGGCCGCGGGCCCTCCCCCGGCCGCGGGTCCTCAGGAATCCCCGTCTCCCCGGTCCTCGGGGGACCGCTCGTCGAGGACCGTGACGAAGACCGAGGCGACGAGGGCGACGGCGGGGTCGTCGTCGCGGGCCAGCCGGCGCAGGACCTCCCGCACGGTGCTCCCCGGCAGTTCGACCAGCGCCTGGGCCAGACGTATCCGCGTCGCGGAGTCCGCGGTGGGCGCGGCCAGTTCGCCGGCCAGCGCGCTCATGATCCGGTCGGCGCACCCGGGGTCCCGGGACAGCGCCCCCAAGGCCTCCGCCGCCTCGACGTCGCGGGAACCCTCGACCACCATGCCGACGAGCGTCGGCACGGCCGCGGTCACGCCACGCCGGCCCAGGGCCAGAGCGGCGTGCCGGCGCACCGTCGCGTCCGGGTCCTCCAGGGCGTCGGTGAGCACCTCGGCCGCACCCGGGGCCTCGGGCATGCCGGCGATCGCCGACACCGCGCGCCGCCGGACGTCCACGTCCCGCGCGCGCGTGCCGTCGGCCAGTGCCGCCACGCCGTCGCCGTCCGACCGGGCGAGCGCCCAGCGCAGGGCGCCGGCGACGTGCGGGTCGGACTCGGTCAGGACCGCCCCGGCCAGCAGTTCGGCGGGAACCGGCGCGCTCCCCTGCCGGGCCAGGACGGCCTGCTGCCGGTGCGCGGCGCTGGTCGAGCCGAGCCCCTGCATGAGGGCGACGATGCGCAGGACGTCCTGCCAGTCGGCGGGCGCCGACGCCTCGACGGCGCGGAGCCGCTCGAGCAGTTCCTGCTCCCGCTCCAGGCGGTCCTCCGTCCACCGGATGAGGTCGCCGACCAGGGCGGACGGTGTGAAGGCCGGGTCCTCCAGCGCGTGTCCGATCTGCTTGAGCGAGAGCCCGAGGGACCGCAGGCTCTCCACGTGGAAGATCCTGCGGACGTCCTCGGCGGAGTACTCGCGGTAACCGCCGACGGTGCGGCCGGTCGGCCGCACCAGCCCGAGGGCGTCGTAGTGCCGGAGCATCCGGGTGCTCACCCCCGAGCGGCGGGCCACCTCACCGATCAGCACTCCGCGGCTCCCGGCGGGGCCGCGGCGGCGGCCCGTTCCGGGCCGAGCGCGACGATCCGCTTCGCCTCCTCGACGGCCGCGTCGAAACCGGTCTCCGGATCCCGCCGGAGCAGCCCGGTGGCACGGGCGTGCGTGGCCACCGCCGGGTCGGGACTCGTGGCGGCCCGCTCCAGGGCGGGCCCGGCCGCGTCGCCGAGCTCGACGAGGGCCCGGCTCAGACTCAGCCGCACCGTGCGGTCGCCGCGGCCGAGCTGCGTGACGAGCTCGTCGGCCACGTCCCTCCTCCCGTCCTCGGGCACGAGGGCGACCGCGGCCCGCCATGCGGTCCGCGCGACCTCGTCGTCGGCGTCGCGCAGCAGGTCGCGCGTGATCCAGTCCCACGTGCTCCGGTCACCGACCTTGGAGAGCGTGTGCAGCGCCTGGCTGCGGGCCTGAGCCCGCTCGGAGGCGAGTTCCCGGCGGATCCGGGGCAGGGTGGTCCCCGGCGGGAGACGGGTCAGCGCCCAGGACAGCATGTCGCGCACGAAGAAGTCCGGCTCGACCGCGCACCGTTCGACGAGCGTCTCCAGGAGGCCGGGGTCGGGCGTGGAGCCGGCCGCCAGGGCGGCCTGGAGCCGGACCGACGGGTCGCCGGCGCTCAGGGCGTCGGCCACGCGGGCGTTCTGCGGGGTTCCGCTTGTCGGGTTGATGGGAACCACCTCCTGCGTCCAGGGGACACCCTGTCACCGTGTCAAGGTCAAGCCCGCGAGCGGCAGGCCGTTCGCCGCCGGCTCGTGCGGGGCCGAACGGTCGGCTCCGGGGCGCGGTCCGGGTCCGCTCCGCGTCCGCGGGCCGCCGGGAACGCCGCGTTCGTCGAGGCCGGCATCGCGCTGCACGCGGCCGTGGTCGCCGCGGCGCACAATCCCGTGCTGACCGGCCTGTTCACCCGGTTCGTACCGGTCCTGGAGGAACGGCTCCTCGACCTGGTCGAGTTGCTCGACCCGCGCTCCGACGACCCGCACCACGGCGAGGAGGGCCACGCCGCCCTCCTGACCGCGGTGGTGGGGGGCGCCGGGGCCGCCGGGGGCGCGCCGCGCGAGGAGCTGGAGCGGACGCTCGCCCTGCTGCGCTCCCTGTGACCCCGCCACCGGCCCGGACGTCCGCGCGTCCGGGCCGGGCCCCGCGGGCGACGTTTCCCGCGCACCCGCGCGGTTACCCAGGCAGTGTCGTGCCCCACGCGTCCCGACGCCGGGGACGGCCGTTCACCAGTGGGATCGGGAAGGGAGCCCGTATGGCCGGCACCAAGGTGTCCGACTACGTCCTCCAGCGGCTGCGCGAGTGGGACGTCGACCACGTCTTCGCCTACGCGGGTGACGGCATCAACGGGCTGCTGGCCGCCTGGGGACGCGCGGACAACGAGCCGAAGTTCGTCCAGGCCCGGCACGAGGAGATGTCCGCCTTCCAGGCCGTCGGGTACGCCAAGTTCTCCGGCAAGGTGGGTGTCTGTGCCGCCACCTCGGGTCCCGGCGCGATCCACCTGCTGAACGGGCTCTACGACGCCAAGCTCGACCACGTGCCGGTCGTGGCGCTGGTCGGGCAGACCAACCGCAGCGCCATGGGCGGCTCCTACCAGCAGGAAGTGGACCTGGCCGGCCTGTACAAGGACGTCGCCTCGGACTTCTGCGAGACGGCCATGGTGCCCGAGCAGCTGCCGAACCTGATCGACCGGGCGTTGCGCACCGCGTACGCCAGGCGCACCGTCACCGCGGTGATCCTCCCCGCCGACGTGCAGGAGCTGGACTACAGCCCGCCCACCCACGCCTTCAAGATGGTGCCCTCCAGCCTGGGACTGGGACGGTACGCGCCGGTCCCGGCCGACGAGGAGGTCCAGCGGGCCGCCGACGTGCTGAACGCCGGCGAGAAGGTGGCCGTGCTGATCGGGCAGGGGGCCCGCGGCGCCCGCGAGGAGGTCGAACGGCTGGCGGACGTGCTCGGCGCCGGCGTGGCCAAGGCCCTGCTCGGCAAGGACGCCCTGCCCGACGACCTGCCCTACGTCACCGGTTCCATCGGGCTGCTGGGCACCCGCCCCTCCTACGAGCTGATGCGGGGGTGCGACACCCTGCTGACGATCGGCTCCAGCTTCCCCTACACGCAGTTCATGCCGGAGCTGGACCAGGCGCGGGCCGTGCAGATCGACATCGACCCGCACATGATCGGCCTGCGCTACCCCAACGAGGTCAACCTCGTCGGCGACGCCCGCGAGACGCTGCGGCGGCTGCTGCCGCGCCTGCACCGCAAGACGGACCGGACCTGGCGGGAGGAGGTCGAGAAGAACGTCGCCCGCTGGTGGGAGGTCATGCAGCGGCGGGCCGCCGTCGGCGCCGATCCCGTCAACCCCGAGTACGTCGTGCACGCCCTGGACGGCAGGCTGCCCGACGACGCGATCCTCGCCGCCGACTCCGGCTCGGCCGCCAACTGGTACGCCCGCCACCTGCGGCTGCGCGGCCGGATGCGCGGCTCGCTGTCCGGCACCCTGGCGACGATGGGCCCCGGCGTGCCGTACGCCATCGGGGCGAAGTTCGCCCACCCCGACCGGCCCGCCATCGCCCTGGTCGGGGACGGCGCCATGCAGATGAACGGCATGATGGAGCTGGTCACCGCCGCGAAGTACTACAGCGAGTGGTCCGACCCGCGGCTGATCGTGGCCGTGCTGAACAACGGCGACCTCAACCAGGTCACCTGGGAGATGCGGGCCATGTCCGGCGCCCCCCAGTTCGAGGAGTCGCAAGCCCTCCCCGACCTGCCCTACGCCGACATCGCCCGGAGCATCGGCCTGGACGGCGGCCGGGTGGAGAAGCCCGAGCACGTCGAGTCCGCCTGGGACCGGGCCCTCGCCGCCGACCGGCCCTTCGTCATCGACTTCCGCACCGACCCGGCCGTCCCGCCCATCCCGCCGCACGCCTCGCTGGACCAGATCGAGGCCGCGGCCACCGCGATCCTCAAGGGGGACAGCGACCGCGGCTCCATGGTGAAGCAGGGCCTCAAGGCCAAGGTCCAGGAGATGCTGCCGGGCAGCCGGCACCGCGACGACCGGCCCGGCGCCGGCAAGCACGACAGCGCCGGGGGGAACGGGTGACCCGGGCGGCACCCCGTCAGGGCGTCGAGTCCCGTGAGCCGTCGTGGAGGCCGGAGGAGCCGGCGCGCGGGCTCCCTCGCCCGTCGCGATGACGGGGAGCCAGCGCAGGCCGTCGACATCTCTCGCACGCGTCGCCACCGACATCGAAACATTCGCGGAAATCCGCGCGTGAAGCGACGGATCGACGCCCGGGCCTCCGGCGCTCCGCCACCGCGCCGCCACCCCGCCCGCGGCCACGGGATCCACCCGGCCGACGCGACGCCACGGATCCCCCCATGCCCGGTTCCTCCCCCAAGAGGAGCCGGGCAGGAGGCGTCCGCGCGCCCGCTCCGGCTCCGGTCCCGCGCCCTCCGACGAGGACGGTGACGGGGGTTCACCGTGCGCCCCCGGGAGATCGAAAGTTTCGGATAGAGAACGGAAACTTTTTCTGCAGGGAGTATTGACGATGCATCGTCAATACCTCAATCATTCCTGTCTGGGAAACCGGCCTCCGGCCGATATCTCGAACTACATCGACCTGGGCAGTCCGTGCCGCACGGCAGATCCACCCACGACCGCACCACAGATCCACGTACGAAGCACCTGCGCCACCCCGTTTCGTTCCGGGGGTCCGCACCGTCGCATCCCGGCTCTCCCCGCAGGGGGAGGGGCGCACGATGCCGCGTGGCGGCCTCCCGGCTGAGCCGCGATGGAGTACCCCCGTGCCCGTGTCGACGATCGTCCCGTCCCGGGACCGCGGTGTCCGGTGATCCCGTGCCGCCCGGGCTCCGGCCCGCCCCGTCCGTCCGCCGAAGGGGCGCGGACGACGCGATCCCCCGCCCTTCAGTCCTTCCGTGATTCCTACCTTGGAGGCACATCCATGGGCTCTCGTGCCCTTCCCGGAGCCGCCGTCCGGCGAAAGCTCCGCGTTCTGCTGCCGACGCTGCTCGTCGGCGCCCTCGGCGCGACCGGCGCACTGGCCGCGCCGCCCGCCCAGGCCGCCGAGAGCACGCTCGGTGCCGCGGCGGCGCAGAGCGGCCGCTACTTCGGCGTCGCCATCGCCTCGGGCAAGCTGGGCGACTCGACCTACACGTCGATCGCGAACCGCGAGTTCAACTCGGTGACGGCCGAGAACGAGATGAAGATCGACGCCACCGAGCCGCAGCGGGGCCAGTTCAACTTCTCCGCCGCCGACCGCGTCTACAACTGGGCGGTGCAGAACGGCAAGCAGGTGCGCGGCCACACCCTGGCCTGGCACTCCCAGCAGCCCACCTGGATGCAGAACCTCAGCGGCAGCACACTGCGCCAGGCGATGATCAACCACATCAACGGCGTGATGGCCCACTACAAGGGCAAGATCGCCCAGTGGGACGTCGTGAACGAGGCCTTCGCCGACGGCAGTTCGGGAGCCCGCCGGGACTCCAACCTGCAGCGCACCGGCAACGACTGGATCGAGGTCGCCTTCCGCACCGCGCGCGCCGCCGACCCGGCCGCCAAGCTCTGCTACAACGACTACAACGTCGAGAACTGGACCTGGGCCAAGACCCAGGCCATGTACAACATGGTGCGGGACTTCAAGTCGCGCGGTGTGCCGATCGACTGCGTCGGCTTCCAGGCCCACTTCAACAGCGGCAGCCCCTACAACAGCAACTTCCGCACCACCCTGCAGAACTTCGCCGCTCTCGGCGTCGACGTGGCCGTCACCGAACTCGACATCCAGGGCGCCTCGTCCACGACCTACGCCAACGTGGTCAACGACTGCCTGGCCGTCTCCCGCTGCCTCGGCGTCACCGTCTGGGGCGTGCGCGACAGCGACTCCTGGCGCTCGGGGGACACGCCGCTGCTGTTCAACAACGACGGCAGCAAGAAGCCCGCGTACACCGCCGTCCTCAACGCGCTCAACGGCGGCTCCACCACCCCGCCCGGGGACGGCAACACGCTCAAGGGCGTCGCCTCGGGCCGCTGCGTGGACGTGCCCGGCAGCAGCACCACCGACGGCACCCAGGTCCAGCTGTGGGACTGTCACAACGGCACCAACCAGCAGTGGACGCTCACCGACGCCGGTGAGCTGAGGGTCTACGGCAACAAGTGCCTGGACGCCGCCGGCACCGGCAACGGCACCAAGGTCCAGATCTACAGCTGCTGGGGCGGCGACAACCAGAAGTGGCGCCTCAACTCCGACGGATCCGTCGTCGGCGTCCAGTCCGGCCTCTGCCTGGACGCCGCCGGCACCGGCAACGGCGCCCAGGTCCAGCTCTACTCCTGCTCGGGCAGCAGCAACCAGCGCTGGACCCGCGCCTGACGGGCCCGCCACCCGGAGAACACCGATGACCGCGAGGGTCGCCGCCGTCCCGGCGGCGGCCCTCGCCGTCGTCCCGGCCCGCCGTGGGCGAAGCCGGGTACGCGTGACGTGCCCTCCCGCAGGCCCTCCAGGAACTGCCGGTAGGCGTGGGCGACCGCGTAGGCCGGCGCGTCCGCCCGGGGGTCCGGTCGCGGGACGCGCACGTACGATTCCGGCACCGTCAGGGGAGCGAGCGCGGTGGACGTCCCGCGGCCGCCCTCCAGGGTGAGCGGACCGAGCTGCGGGTGGCCGGGCGGTGAGGACGAGGTCGCCCCCGGTGCCGTCGACCTCCCAGCGGAAGCCGGTTCCCCGGGACACGCCCCCGCGGTAGTGGAAGGAGACCACCGCTCCGCCCGGCAGCCGTCCCGAGGCCACCGCCTGGTCCGGGGCGGTCATCGGCACGGGCCGTCCGCTCTCGGTGGCCACGGCCGACGTACGCCGCGACGCCAGGTGGATCCGCAGGTCCTCGGGCTCACCCGGCTCTCCCACCAGCTCACCCGCGTGACCGGGCGTCAGCTCGTCACCCGCGAACGCGCCGGCGGCGGCGTCGTCACCCTCGCCGACACCGGCCGCCGGGCCGTCACCGCCGTGCACCCCGGCCTGGACGCCGCGGTGCGCCGCCACTTCACCGACAAGCTCTCCGCGCGGGAGATCGAGACGCCGAGCTCCGTCCTCCGCCGGCTGTAGCCGCCGCGGACCCGGCGCCCTCGACGCCTCCGTCCCGCAGGATCCCGCCGGGCCCCGGCGACGCGTCGACGCGGCACACGGCCATACTGGTCACACGGATGAGGAGGTCCTCGTGTTCTCACTGCCGCTGCGCGACGGCGCCCGCCTCGGCCCGCTGGAGGTCCGGCACGCCGAGGAGTTCGCCGCCCATCTCGACCGGGCGCGTGAACACATCCGCCCCTGGGTCGGGCCCTCCTTCGTCACCCACGACCTGGCCGGGGCGCGCGCCACACTCCGGCGGTACGCGGAACGCCAGGCGGCCGACGGCGCCCGCCTCTACGGCATCCGGCGGGACGGTGTGCTGGTCGGCGGCGTGATGTTCACCGCCTTCGACACCACCTCCGGCTCGTGCGAGGTCGGCTGCTGGCTCGAACCGTCCGCGGAGGGCCACGGACTGGTCACCCGGGCGTGCCGCGCACTGCTGGACTGGGCCTTCACCTCCCGGGGCCTGCACCGGGCCGAGTGGCGCTGCCGGGCCGACAACGCCCGCAGCGCGGCGGTGGCCGAGCGGCTCGGCATGACGCTCGAGGGTGTCCTGCGCGAGGCGTGGCCCTTCGAGGGCAGGCGCTACGACGAGCAGCTCTGGGCGGTCCTCGCCTCCGAGTGGCACACCACCCGTGAACGCGCGGGAGGTGAAGGGGCGCTCCGCTGAGAGCTCTCCCGCGGCCCCGGGGACACCGGGCGCTGCGTCGTTCCCACGCGGGTGACGCCGAGCGGCCGGCGCCCGCGGTCACGCGCCGTCGGGCGGGACGGGCGTGGCCTGGTGGTAGTACATCCGCCAGGTCGCGTCCGCCCCCTGCTTGCGCCAGAGCGAACTGCGGCGTACCCGGTCCCCGTCCAGCGTGGTCTCGTAGGTGAGGTGTACCAGCCCGGGAGCCAGCAGGACACCGGTGAACCGTGAGGGCTCGTAGCGCGGACCGCTTTCCGCCGCACCGTCCATCCCGGGCATCGCGGCGAGTATCTCGTCATACGTCCACCGCCGCCCCGAAGCGCCGACCTCCACGAAGTCCGGGTCCAGCAGCTGCCGGGCGAGCGAGCGTGACGCGCGCACCTCGGGGTCCATGAGGCGCAGCTCGCCCGCGATCGCTTCCCCCACCCCGTCCGTCTCCTGGTTCATGCGGACATCTTCGCCGACGCGGTGCACGGCGTCCGGACCGGACCTCGCGGACCTGTCGGGCCCGCCGCGGCCCCGCCGAGGTCACAGCGGGCGCCGCGGCCCTCTGTCCGCGACGCCCCCGGCTGCGGGTCCCGTCACGAGGACGGAGCCCGCAGCCGGTCCCCCCGGACAGAGGTCAGCCGCTGACCGTGATGGTCGAGCTCCCGCTGCTCTGGTAACCCTCGGTGGCCATGATCATGTAGTACCTGAACTGGCCCAGGTTCATGCCCGCGCGCGTCCAGGCGTCGAAGTGGTTGCCGGTGGTGATGGTGCCGGAGCCGCTGGTCACCTTCGACTGCCGGACGCTCCAGTACTGGTCGAAGGTGCGGGTGCCCTCGACGGAGGGGGCGTTGTACCGCGTCGTCCTGTAGATGTCGTACGTGCCGCCGTCGCTGTAGACGGTGCCCCTGTGCTGGCCGGTGGGCCGGAAGCTGCCCCAGTTGTCGACGATGTAGTACTCCACCAGCGGGTTCGAGGTCCAGCCGTAGAGGCAGCCGTAGCCGTTGCCCGACGGGTTGAAGTAGCCGGTGTAGCGGACCGTCCTGCGCCCGCCGGTGTTCCAGCCCTTGCCGGCGACGAAGTTGCCGCAGTTGGTCCACCGGGTGCTGTAACTGCCGCCGCCGTTGAGCGTCATGGAGACGGAGCCGCCGCCGTCGGTCCAGAACGAGTAGTACATGCCGTCGTAGCCGGTCTGGTTGGTGGTGATGGTGGTGGCGGCGTGGGCGGTGCCGGGCAGCAGCAGTCCGGACGCGGTGGCGAACGCGGCGGCGCCGGCACCGCCGAGGAAACCTCGCCGGCTCAGGCCGCCGAAGGAAGCGGGGTTCTGCTGGATCTGGTGCTGCTGCGTGCCGTCCTGCTGCATGCGTCCTCCCGATGAAGGCTGGTGGGGGGCGGGCGGCTGCTGCTGCCCGCGGCCTTGCATGGAACACGGCGGGGTCGTCCGCCGTCGTGCCGCAACGACCGGCCGCCGTCCCCGGCCACGTGACGCGAGGGGAACGACGGCTTCCTGCCGTTCGGTGGCCACAGTTTTCGTAGAACGCCATGGCCCTGTCAACACTTTCGACCGCCTTTCGGAAACATTCCCTTCATCGAAGGAGGCCTTGGCGAGTACGTCGTCGCTGATCAACCCACCTCTTGCACGAACCGGCGCGAGGGACGGAACGAGATGGGGAGGAGGGCCAACGCAAGCGCGTGCGCGGCGTTCGAAACTTTCGGACGGGCGTGGAGCCTCGAGTCCGTCGGCCTCACCCCGACGGACGCCTCGGCTCCCCGGCTGCGGGCGGCGCCCCGGGACGAGCGAGCGCCCCCCGTCACCGGCTTCGACGAGCCCAGCCGTCCGTGAGGTACCGGCCCGCGCCCCGGATGACGTCGCCCGCCCGCCGGGCTGTGGCTCAGGCGTCGATGACGACGGGGATGATGAGGGGCTTGCGGCGGTGGGTGCGGAACGCCCAGTTCGCCACGGCGCGGGCGATGAGCTGTTCGAGCTGGTGCGCGTCCCCGACGCCTTCCTCGGCCGCGGTGGCCAGGGTCTTCTCGATGACGGGGATGACCGGCCGGAAGGTGGCGTCGTCGTGGACGAAGCCGCGGGCCAGGAAGTCGGGGTCCTCGGCGAGGGTGCCGGTGTCCGCGTCGACGATCGCCACCACCGTGACGACGCCTTCCTCCGCGAGGGTGAGGCGGTCCTTGAGGGACGCTTCGGTGGCGCCGCCGACTTCCATGCCGTCCACGTAGACGTTGCCGGCGGGGACCTTGCCGGTGATGGACGCGCGCCCGTCGACGAGGTCGACGACGACGCCGTCCTCGGCGATGACGACCCGTTCGGGGGCGACGCCGGTACGGACGGCGAGGTCGCCGTTGGCCCGCAGGTGGCGCCACTCGCCGTGCACCGGCATGACGTTGCGGGGTTTGACGATGTTGTAGCAGTAGACGAGTTCGCCGGCGCTGGCGTGCCCGGAGACGTGCACCTTGGCGTTGCCCTTGTGGACCACGTGGGCACCCCACCGGGTGAGTCCGTTGATCACCCGGTAGATGGCGTTCTCGTTGCCGGGGATGAGGGAGCTGGCGAGCAGGACGGTGTCGCCCTCGCCGATGCGGATCATGTGGTCGCGGTTGGCCATCCGTGACAGCGCGGCCATCGGTTCGCCCTGGGAGCCGGTGCACACCAGAGCGACCTTGTGGTCCGGGAGCTTCTCCAGCTCCTTCGTGCTCACGACCAGACCGGAGGGGACCTTCAGATAGCCCAGGTCACGGGCGATGCCCATGTTGCGGACCATCGACCGGCCGACGAAGGCGACCTTGCGGCCGTGCTGGTGGGCGGCGTCCAGGACCTGCTGGATGCGGTGCACATGGCTGGCGAAGCTGGAGACGATGACCCGGCGCGGCGCGGTGCGCATCACCTGCTCGATCGCCGGGTTCAGCTCACGCTCGGAGGTGGTGAAGCCGGGCACCTCGGCGTTGGTGGAGTCGGTGAGGAACAGGTCCACGCCCTCCTCGCCGAGGCGGGCGAAGGCGCGCAGATCGGTGATGCGGTCGTCGAGGGGGAACTGGTCCATCTTGAAGTCGCCGGTGTGCAACACCATCCCGGCCCGGGTGCGGATCGCGACCGCGAGGCTGTCGGGGATGGAGTGGTTGACCGCCACGAACTCGCAGTCGAAGGGTCCGAAACCGCGCCGGTCGCCCTCCCGCACCCGCGTCGTGCGCGGGCGGATGCCGTGCTCCTTGAGCTTGGCCTCCAGGAACGCCAGCGTCAGCTTGGAGCCGACGACGGGGATGTCGCGCCGCTCGCGCAGCAGATAGGGCACACCGCCGATGTGGTCCTCGTGGCCGTGGGTGAGTACCACGGCCACGACGTCGTCCAGCCGGTCCCGGATCGAGGTGAAGTCCGGCAGGATCACATCCACACCGGGCTGCGTCTCCTCGGGGAACAACACGCCGCAGTCGACGATGAGCAGCTTGCCGGCGTGCTCGAAGACGGTCATATTGCGGCCGATCTCCCCCAGACCGCCCAGGGCGATGACCCGCAGCCCTCCCTCGGGAAGGGGCGGGGCGGCTTTCAGTTCGGGGTGCGGATGGCTCATGTCTTCACGGTACCCGCAGAGGGGACGGCATGATCCATCGCCTGTGCGATCCCTGCTTCCCCGCGGTCCGCGAACCCGCACCCGCTGCGCCGGGGCGATGGATGACGCAGGCGGCCGGAACGGGGAGCGAGGGCCCCACCGGCGCATGCCGGTGGGGCCCTCGCTGTTCTGTTCGGCTCCTGTTCGTCCCGTCGATCAGCCGGGCAGGGGGGTGCCGGGCATTGCGGAAGCGCGCTGCGACGGGCTGTCCACACGCGCGGGTGCGGCCCCGGGAAGGCCACGACAGGTGAAGCCGAGCCGGGACATGGCCCGCAGGACCTCGCCGGCGCTGAAATCGCGGCGGTCCTGGCGGGTGACGACCTCGCCGACCTGTTTGACGGGGTAGTGGCGTCGTCCGATGATCACGGACTCACCGGTGACCGGTTCGGGCTTGACGCCCTTCATCGATTCCAGCACGCCGCTCCTGGTCAGGTCGAACGGGAAGCGGGCGATGACACAGCGCATGATGCCTCACGGGGAGAAGGAGGAACGGAGCCGGCCGCCGTGAAGCGGTTCAGCGGGAGAGGGCGAGGACGCCCAGGACGTTGCCCTGTTCGTCGACCACGGGCAGGGCCCCGAGCCGACGGTGCCGCATCGCACGCTCGGCTTCGGCCCTCGTGGCCAGCGGTGAGGCGAAGGGAGCGATGACGTCGGCGACGTCACGCAGACGGATCCGGTCCGTGTAACCGGAGCCGTCACGAACGGCCGTGAGCCGGACCCGGGTGACCAGGCCGGTGCACAGACCGTCGTCGTCGCAGACGACCAGATGCCCCGTACGGGCGGCGGTCATCACGGACAGTGCCACCTCCACCGTCATGTCCTCCCAGACCTGCGGTCCGGCCGCCTCCATGGCGTCAGCCACCGTGCCGTGCACGTGGCGGGCCCTCTCCGGGCAAAAGTGCGTCTGGAGCAGCGTCAAAGGGTGCCTCCTGCGGAGATGGGCCGGTTCCCTGATCACGAAAAGGAATTCCCGCAGCGATGAGCAGCACGGGGAATTTCAGGAACGGGCCGGTGGAACGCGACAGCGCATCCGGCCGATGGAAATCCGTACGCGCGCGGGCGCTGGAATGAGTGACGCGCAGTGGACGCGGTGTTCGGACGTCCATCACGATGAAGCCATGACGGGGTGCGCACCCCTGAAGGATGCTTCGCATGCGGTGGGCACACGAGTTCCCCGGTCGCCGTCCGCAGGAGGAAAGGCTGCGGAAAAAGCAAGCAGCTGGGACCCGCACCCCAAAGGATGCGGGTCCCAGCTACGCAATGCGCGTCAGCGTCAGGCGGGAACGATGTTCTCGGCCGTCAGACCCTTCTGACCCTGCGCGATGTCGAAGGTCACCTTCTGGCCCTCGAGCAGCTCACGGAAGCCCTGGGCGGCGATGTTCGAGTAGTGGGCGAACACGTCGGCGCCGCCACCGTCCTGCTCGATGAAGCCGAAACCCTTTTCCGCGTTGAACCACTTCACGGTGCCAGCAGCCATGTCATTTCTCCTTCGGGGCAGTGCCTCGGGGTCCGCACTGTGCGGATCCCGCGTCGCCGCGATGATCACCCCGCCCGGAAAAAGACCGGATGCACAAAAGCGCTTCCAGCGGCACAGGAGCCGGGCCGGAGGCACTTGAAGTTTTCGGGAACCACAACTGCAACTGGGATCGACAGTAGCACGCCGCAGCGACCTGCGTGCGGGGAGAAATCCGAGTTCGCTTATCGCGGTAGAGAACCTGCCTGCATGTCCCGTTGAAATCTCAGCCCGCGAGCACAGATATTGATCCCGTCGGAGCGCAACGTTCTGGAAAACACGGGGCGCGCCGAACGGCGGGTGGGATCACATTCCCAGACCTGCGCACCGATCTCCAAACCGGTCGGAGCGTCGACCGGGCGTCACGCCCAAGGGCCACGTCCTGGTCGGTCATTGCCGGGGATTTCAGGACCCCTGCCAGTACAGCCGGCCGCTTGGCCTCCACGGCCCAGTGGCCGGACCGCCCGATGAGCGAAGTGGTCAGTTGTCGGGTTCCTTCTTCGAGCGCCGAGGGGCGGCGGCCCGGGTGGGGCGAGCGCCGGCCCCGCTCTGCTGGGCGTACACGGCGTTCGTCACGAGCTCGCGCGCGTACGCGGCGTCCAGTCGGCCAGGGCGGAAGAGGATGCGGTACATGATCGGCGCCACGACACGGTCGATCAGCAGTTCCGTCTCGGGCACCGGCTCCCCCCGCTGCACCGCACGGGCCAGCACGGCGTCGATCTGCTCTGCGGCATACGCCGAACACCGACCGGCATTGGTTCCGTCGGGGTCGCCGAGCAGGGCGTCCCGGATGTAGGCGCGCCCGGGCGGCGAGGCCATCTCGTCGAGGAACTGCTCCGCCCACGCGTCGAGATCGGCCCGCAGGCTTCCGAGATCGGCCGGATCCGTTTCCGGGCGGAGTCGTTCGACGGCCACGTCGGACAGGAGTTCCTGCAGGTCGCCCCAACGACGGTAGATCGTGGAGGGGGTCACACCCGCCCGAGCGGCCACCATCGGGACCGTGAGCGCGTCGCGGCCCACCTCCTCCATGAGTTCACGTACCGCCGCATGGACGGACTCCTGTACGCGTGCGCTGCGCCCGCCGGGGCGAACCATGGGCTTGGGACTCATGCGGCCCACCTTAATGCGATTTTGTTGCTTCTAGGCGGTGGCCGGCGTCGGCGACCCGCGGGGCTGCGCGGCCGGGCGCCCGAGCACGGCGGACGCCCCTGCAGCGACGCGACCGCACGCCGGCTGGAACGTCCGCCTTCCCTCAGGCCGCGAGGGGAGCAAGCCGCCCCGCGCCGGCCACCGACTCCTCGTAGACCCGGCCCACACGGAGCACCGTCGCGTCGTGGAAGGGGCGCGCCATCAGCTGCATGCCGATCGGCAGTCCGGCGCGGTCGTGACCGACCGGCAGGGTGAGGGCCGGGACGCCGGTGATGTTGGCCGGGGCACAGAGGCGGACGTAGCCGTCCGACACGGCCTCGGTCGTGCCGTCGGCCCACTCGACGGCTTCCTGCCCCGCCTCGGCGGCGGTCATCGGCACCGTCGGCGCGGCGAGGACGTCGATCCCGTCGAACATGCGGGCCCAGGCGTCCCGCATCATGGTGCGGGCCCGCTGGGCGCGGAGGTAGTCGCCCGCAGAGGTGAGTGCGCCGGCCTCCAGCAGGATGCGGACGTCCGCCGCGTACAGGTCGGGGGTGGCCCGCAGCGACCGCTCGTGGTAGGCGGTGGCCTCGGGAACCATCAGCCCCCACTGAACGGCCCGGATGTAACGCGCCATCGGGATCTCGACGTCGACGAGCTCCGCCCCCAGCTCCGCCAGCCGCTCGATCGCGTCGCGTACGGACTCCTCGACCTCGGGCGTGACCCGGTCGAAGTAGTGGTTCCGCGGTACGCCGACCTTCAGTCCTCGCAGGTCGCCTCCCGGGAAGCGGTCCGGCATCGGGCCGGACACGCTCGCCGGGTCGCGCGGGTCGTGGCCGGCGGTCGCCGACAGCACCAGCGCGACGTCCTGGACGGTGCGGGCGAGAGGGCCCACGTGGTCCAGGGACCAGGACAGCGAGGTCACGCCCGTGCGTGGGACCAGGCCGTAGGTCGGCTTGAGGCCCACCACGCCGTTCAGGGCCGCGGGGACCCGGATGGAACCGCCCGTGTCCGTACCCATGGCGAACGTCGCCCCGCCGGCGGCGACAGCCACCGCCGAGCCGCCGCTCGACCCGCCCGCAACCCGGCTGTGGTCCCAGGCGTTGTTCGTCTGCGGAGTGGTCAGGCCGTAGGCGAACTCGTGCGTGTGCGTCTTGCCCAGGAGGACGGCCCCGGCGGCGCCGAGCCGTTCGGCCACCCGGCTGTCGCGTTCCGCCACGTGCCCTGCCCGGACGCGCGAGCTCGCCGTGGTGGGCACCCCCTCCGCGTCGATCAGATCCTTGAGCGCCATGGGGATCCCGTGCAGCGGCCCGCGCGGTCCGCTTCGGGAGATCTCCCGTTCGGCGCGGACCGCCGCGGCCAGGGCCGCCTCGGCGGTGACGGTGACGTAGGCGCCCAGCCGTCCTTCGACGGCGGCAATGCGGGCGAGCACCGATTCGGTGAGTTCGACGGGGGACAGCTCCCGTGCGCGCACCGCACGGGAGGCTTCGGTCAGCGACAGCTCAAACGGTTGCATCGGCGCCCCCCTGTCCGGCTCGGTAGGAGGACGCGGGAGGGGTCTCGCCGAGATCGAGCTCGCGCAACGTGCTGATCACGGAGTGGATGTGGTTGGCCGTCATGGCCACTCCCTCGTGCCGGCCGTCCCCGAGGGGGAGCCCCGCCCGCAGCGCCCCTCGGGCTGCCTCTTGGGGGGTGAGTTCGCTGGTCATGGCTTCCTTCCGGATCTGTGCGGCGCGACGGGCCGGGGCAGGTACAGGGCCTCCGACCACCGCAAAAGCGAATCGTTTGCTTTAGTCGATCGTAGGGTCTACGGTGCCTTAAAGCAAACCAGTCGCTTTTAGCACGGGAAGGACTCGCATGCAGAGCGTCCCCGCGGGCCTCGCGCCTCCCCGCACCTCCCCATCCGGGCGCCTGCCGTTCGCACTGCACGCCTCGATCCTGATCGCGCTGCTCGCCGCGTCCAGCGCGCCGACCCCGCTGTACCCCCACTACCAGGCTCAGTGGCGGTTGTCGTCCCTCGACATCACCGTGGTCTTCAGCGCCTACGCCCTGGCGCTCCTGATCGCACTGCTGACGACCGGAACCCTTTCCGACCATGTCGGACGCCGCCCCGTGCTCCTGGGCGCGCTCGCGGTCCAGGTCGCCTCCATGGCACTGTTCGCGACGGCCGGCGGCCTGACCACCCTGATCGGCGCCCGCGTGCTGCAGGGCATCGCGACCGGCGCGGCGACCAGCGCAGCAGGTGCGGCCCTCCTCGACCTGGAAGATCCCGCCCGGCCGGGTCGCCCCGCTCTGGCCAACAGCATCGCGCCGGTGACGGGCATGGCCGCCGGCGTCCTGGCGGCCACCCTCGTGGTGCGCTTCGCCCCCGTTCCGGCGATCACGGTGTACGCGGCCCTGATCGCCGTGTTCGCCGCGCAGGCCGTCGCCCTCGTCCCGACGTCCGAGACCGTCCGCCGCCGTCCCGGGGCACTGCGCTCGACGCGGCCCCGCCTGGCGCTGCCGCCGGCGGCCGCCCACGCTCTCCTGCTCCACGGCGCCGGCGTCGTCGCCGTCTGGGCACTCGGCGGCTTCTACTCGTCCCTGGGACCGGGCCTCACACGGCTCGTCTCCCCCGGCGGACCCGCATACGCCGACGGCATGGTCTTCTTCACGCTGACGGCCGTCGCCGCCCCGACGGTGTACTTCACGCGCAGGATGCGTGCCGACGTCTGCGCTCTCCTCGGGAGCTGCGCGGTGATTCCGGCGGCCCTCCTGACCCTGGGTGCCCTCCGTCTCACCGACCCCGTACTCCTCTTCGCCGGGGCGGCGCTGGCCGGGTTCGGCTTCGGAGCCGTCTCCCAGGGTGCGCTGCGCGCGGTCGTCGGCTCGGTCCCGGCACGGGAGAAGGGCGGCACGCTCGCCTCCTACCACGTACTCAGCTACCTGGCGATGAGTCTGCCCGCCATCGGCGCCGGCGCCCTCACCGCCGGCTTCGGGCTGCGTGCGGCAGCACTGGCCCATGCCGGCTGCGTGGCCGTACTGGCGGCCGTCGCGGTCGCGACGCTGACCGCGACGCTGCGCAGTCGGCGCCGGACACCGTCCCCGGACGCCCGCTCCCGCCCGGCGACGAGCAACTGCACGTCCGCCTCACCCGACACACCCGCTCCGGACATCTCCGTCCTCACGACCCATGACAGGTAAGGAAGGTCGCCGTGTTCACCTCATCGCAAACGACCGAGTCCACCACTCCCCCCGCCCCTTCCTGGACGGTGGGCGACCACACCGTACGACGCATCGACGAAGTGGTCCTGCCCGCCGGGACCGGTCCGTGGCTGCTGCCCGGGGCAACCCCCGACCTCGTGAGCCGGACTCCCTGGCTGAGCCCCGAATTCGCCGACGAACAAGGCGTCCTGCGCCTGACGAGTCACAGCTTCGCCGTCGAGGTGGACGGCATGCGGGTGCTGGTGGACACCGGCATCGGAAACGGGAAGCGGCGCGCCAACCCCGCCTGGCACAACCTGAACAGCGACTACGAAGCACGGCTACGGGCGGCGGGCTTCGCGCCGGAGAGCGTCGACGTCGTGGTCCTGACCCACCTCCACGCCGACCACGTGGGGTGGAACACGCGTGCCGAGGGCGACGCCTGGGTGCCCACCTTCCCGAACGCGCGCTATCTCACCTCACGCACCGAGTGGGACTACTGGGCGGGTGTCGACATGGAGGAGGCGCGTCGGCAGATGTTCCGGGACTCGGTCCACCCCGTCCGGGAAGCAGGTCTGTTCGACCTCATCGATGTCGCGGACGGGGGCACGGACATCGCGCCGGGCATCCGTCTGCTGCCCACCCCCGGCCACACACCGGGGCAGGTGGCGGTGGAACTGCGCAGCCGTGGCGAGACCGCGCTGGTCACCGGCGACAGCATCCACCACCCGGTCCAGATGGCGCATCCGGAGCTCTGCAGCTGTGTGGACGTCGCTCCCGAACTCGCGGCCAGGACCCGGAACCAGGTGCTCGGCTCACTTGCCGGTACGTCGACTCTCCTGCTCGGGAGCCACTTCCCGCCGCCGACCGCCGGACACGTGCTGCGCGAGGACGGCGGGTACCGACTGGTCCCGGCTCCCTCAGGGATCACTCCCCTCGGCGGCTGAAGCGGATCGGAGCACCCGGGACGTGCCGCGCACCGGGTCGCACCGGGTCCGTGCGGGTGACGTCCTGGGCGTCCGCGATTCGAACAAGCAGTGGGTCTGCCCGGCCCGCTGTACGGAGGAGAACAGGTCGCGCGACCCACCTGGGCCGCGCAACCGCAGCTCAGACGCCCTTTGCTGCAGGCTCGAGAATCGCCACGCACTCCACGTGGTGCGTCATCGGGAACAGGTCGAACACCCGCAGTGTCCGCACCCGGTACCCCCCGTCCCGGAAGTACGCCAGGTCCCGGGCCAGCGCCGCCGGGTCGCAGGCGACGTACGCGATGCGGCGGGCGCCCAGGGACGACAGGTGCTCCACCGTCTTCCGGCCGGCGCCGGCCCGCGGCGGGTCGAGGACGACGAGGTCGACCTCGGTGATGCCGGTGCGGGGCAGGACGGACTCGACCTTGCCCTGTTCGACGCGGACGCGGGGGAAGTCCGCGAGGTTGTGGCGGGCGTCCTCCACCGCGCGCTTGCCGGACTCGATGCCGAGGACCGCGCCCGACTCGCCGACCCGGTCGGCCAGGGCGCCCGCGAACAGGCCGACGCCGCAGTACAGGTCGAGGGCCATGTCGCCCTTGCGGGGCAGCAGACCCTGCATGACGGCGGTGACCAGGGTGTCGGCGGCCTTCGGGTGGACCTGCCAGAAGCCGCCGCCCGCGACGCGGTGGGTGCGGCCGTCCGCGCGTTCGCGGACGAAGGGGCGGCCGTGGACCCGGTGGAGCTGCCCGGAGCGCTCGTCGACGCGCATGACCGAGACCGGGCGGTCGAGTTCGACCAGGGGGAGGCGGGCGCCCGGCTTGGGGGTCAGCACCACCTGGCGGTCCTGGGAGCCGGTCGCCGCGATCGCCTCGACGGAGTCCATGCCCGTCCAGGTCCGCTTCTCGATGCCCAGCTCGCTGACGCCCTCCGCGGCGATCATGCAGTGGTCGATCGGCTCCACCTCGTGCGAGCGGTGCCGGCGCAGTCCCGCGCGACCGTCGGCGGTGACGGCGTACTGCACGCGGGTGCGCCACGCGGGGACCTGGCCGGCCGGGACCTTGTCGCCCTCGGCGGGCACCACGGTGCCGTCCCAGCCGGCTTCCTCGGGGGTCAGTCCGGCCAGGCGCCAAAGCTGCTCGGCGACGACCTCGCCCTTCAGCCGGCGCTGGGCGCCCGGCTTGGCGTGCTGCCAGTCGCAGCCGCCGCAGCGGCCGGGGCCGGCGAAGGGACAGGGGGCGTCGATCCGGTCCTTGGAGGCCTCCAGCACCCGCACCGCGTCCGCGCGCAGGAAGCGGGCCCCCTCCTCGCCCTCCGTGACCTGCGCGACGACGCGTTCGCCGGGCAGGGCGTGCCGGACGAAGAGGACCTGGCCCTCGGAGGTGCGGGCGATGCAGTGGCCGCCGTGGGCGACGGGTCCGACCTCGACCTCGTACTCCTCCCCCACCAGTGATTTCCTCGGTTCTGCCTGCATGGCGGGGTGACTCCACAACATCGAGAGCGGACGGGCCCCTCGGGGCCCGGGACGACAGCCCACCAGTCTACGTGTGCGAGGAGGGACCCTTCGCCCGCTCCTTCGGTCCGCGGCGCACCGAGCCGGGGGCGGCCCACTCCTGCCGCTTGCGGGCGCGCCTCCTGGCGGCCTCGGAGGACTCCAGCTGGTACGGCACCGAGGTCACCATCACACCCGGCGTGAACAGCAGCCGGCCCTTGAGCCGCAGCGCGCTCTGGTTGTGCAGCAGGTGCTCGTACCAGTGGCCGACCACGTACTCGGGGATGATCACGGAGACCACGTCGCGCGGCGACTCCCTGCGCAGGCCCTTGACGTACTCGATCACCGGGCGGGTGACCTCCCGGTACGGCGAGTCGAGCACCTTGAGGGGGACGTCGATGCCGCGCCGTTCCCACTCCTCGCGCAGCGCCCTGGTCTCCTCGGGGTCCACGTTGACGCTGAGCGCCTCCAGGGTGTCGGAGCGCAGCAGCCTGGCGTAGGCGAGCGCGCGCAGCGTGGGGCGGTGGATCCTGGAGATCAGGACGACCGAGTGGACGCGGGAGGGCCGCACCGTGTCGTCGCCCGGCGTCTCGGGGGCGGCGATCTCCTCGGCGACGCGGTCGTAGTGCCTGCGGATCGCCGTCATCGTCGCGTAGAAGATGCACATGCCGAGCAGCGCGACCCAGGCGCCGTGGGTGAACTTGGTGACCAGGACGACGACCAGGACCAGGCCGGTGAAGAAGGCGCCGAAGGCGTTGATGGCCCGGGAGCGGACCATGGGGCGGCGCTTGGCCTGGTCCCGCTCGGTGGCCAGCAGCCGGTTCCAGTGGCGGACCATGCCGGTCTGGCTGAGCGTGAAGGAGACGAACACGCCGACGATGTAGAGCTGGATCAGCCGGGTGGAGTCGGCCTCGTAGATCCCCACCAGCAGTCCGGCGGCGCCGGCGAGCAGCAGGATGCCGTTGGAGAAGGCGAGGCGGTCGCCGCGGGTGTGCAGCTGGCGGGGCAGGTAGCGGTCCTGGGCGAGGATCGAGCCGAGCAGCGGGAAGCCGTTGTAGGCGGTGTTCGCGGCGAGGAACAGCACCAGCGCGGTGGCGGCGGCGAGGATCATGAACAGGACGCTGCCGTGGCCGAAGACGGCCTCGGCGACCTGGGAGATCACCGGGTCCTGGACGTAGTCCGCGCCGAGCGGGGCGCCGTCGTGGACCAGGTCCGTGGCGGGGTTCTCGGCCATGCGGACGTCGGTGGCGGAGGCCAGCGCGATGATGCCGCAGAACATGGTGACGGCGAGCAGGCCCATCAGGGCCAGGGTGGTGGCGGCGTTGCGCGACTTGGGCTTGCGGAAGGCCGGTACGCCGTTGGAGATCGCCTCGACGCCGGTGAGCGCGGCGCAGCCGGAGGAGAAGGCGCGCAGCAGCAGGAAGACCAGGGCGAAGCCGGCGAGGCCCGGGTGTTCGGGCTTGATCTCGTAGTCCGCGGTCGGCGCCCGCATCTCGTCGCCGAGCACGATCCCGCGGAACGCGCCCCAGGCGATCATGAGGCAGACGCCCATGACGAAGACGTAGGTGGGGATCGCGAAGAAGGTGCCCGACTCCTTCACCCCGCGCAGGTTCATCAGCGTCAGCAGCACGATCACGCCGATCGCGCAGGCCACCTTGTTCTCGACGACGAACGGGACCGCCGAGCCCAGGTTCTCGATCCCGGAGGAGATCGACACGGCGACGGTGAGGACGTAGTCGACGAGCAGGGCGCTGGCGACGGTCAGTCCGGCCCGGGGGCCGAGGTTGGTGGTGGCCACCTCGTAGTCGCCGCCGCCGCTCGGGTACTCGCGGACGTTCTGCCGGTAGGAGGCGACCACGGTGAACATCAGCACCACGACCGCGACGGCGATCCAGGGGCTGAAGTGGTACGCCGACAGGCCCGCGATCGACAGGACCAGCAGCACCTCGCCGGGGGCGTACGCCACGGAGGAGAGCGGGTCGGAGGCGAAGACGGGCAGTGCGACACGCTTCGGCAGGAGGGTCTCCCCCAGCCGGTCACTTCGGAGTGCGCGCCCGATGAGGATCCGTTTGGGCACGTCGGTCAATTTGGACACAGCAGTGGATCGTAAGCCTTCCGGCCGGGGGCCGCCCAACCACCACCCCATATCCATACGGCATCCATACGGCCCCGCTCCCCGGGTGGAATCACCGGAGGGCGGCGCGGATTCCGCAGGTCCCCGGAGTTCCGTGCCGGGACGACCGCCCCGGCCGTGGCCGTCACGCCCCGGGGCGGGCCCGGGGCCCGGCCGCGGGGACGCGGGGCGGCCGGGACGGCCGGTTCTCCCCTTGCCCCGGGCCTCGGTCGCGCCCGGGCGGTGCGGATACGTTGGACCCGGCGGGCGAACGCGGCGGCCTGACCCCGGAGGGCGTCGGGGCCGCGCTCCCCCGGCATGATGTTGCCCGGCGGCCCGCACGCAGGCCGCGATGTTTGCCTGGCGAGCCGAAAGAGAGACATGAGCACGAAGGTCATGAAGGCCGAACGGCCTGCAGGAAGCGCGGTGTGACGCGATGCATATCGTCATCATGGGCTGCGGAAGGGTGGGGTCGGACCTGGCCCAGGCCCTGGAGGAACAGGGACACACGGTCGCCGTGATCGACCAGGACCCCACCGCCTTCCGCCGGCTGGGCTCCTCGTTCGGCGGCCGCCGGGTCACCGGCGTCGGTTTCGACCAGGACACCCTGCGCGAGGCGGGCATCGAGGAGGCGGGCGCCTTCGCCGCCGTCTCCAGCGGCGACAACTCCAACATCATCGCCGCGCGGGTGGCCCGGGAGATGTTCGGCATCGAACACGTCGCCGCCCGCATCTACGACCCCCGTCGCGCGGAGGTCTACCAGCGCCTGGGCATCCCCACCGTGGCGACCGTGCGCTGGACGGCCGACCAGATGCTGCGCCGGCTGCTCCCCTCGGGCGCCGAGCCGCTGTGGCGCGACCCCACCGGCGGGGTCCAGCTCGCCGAGGTGCACACCTCCACGGCCTGGGTGGGGCACAGGATCAGCAGGCTGCAGGACGAGACCGGGGTGCGGGTGGCCTTCCTGACCCGGCTCGGCGAGGCGATCCTGCCCAGCTCGCAGACGGTGCTGCAGGAAGGGGACCTGGTGCACGTGATGATGCGCACCGATGAGATCGACCGGGTCGAGGCGGCGTTCGCCAAGGGTCCCGAAGAGGAGGGCGGGCACTGATGAGGGTCGCCATCGCCGGAGCCGGCGCCGTCGGCCGCTCGATCGCGGGCGAGCTGCTGGAGAACGGCCACGAGGTGCTGCTGATCGACAAGGCGCCGACCGCCATCTCGGTGGAGCGCGTGCCGCAGGCGGAGTGGCTGCTCGCCGACGCCTGCGAGATCACCTCGCTGGACGAGGCGGCGCTCCAGCGCTGCAACGTCGTCATCGCCGCGACCGGCGACGACAAGGTCAACCTGGTCGTCTCGCTGCTCGCCAAGACCGAGTACGGCGTTCCGCGGGTCGTCGCCCGGGTGAACAACCCGAAGAACGAGTGGCTGTTCAACGAGTCCTGGGGCGTGGACGTCGCCGTCTCCACCCCGCGTCTGATGTCGGCCCTGGTGGAGGAGGCGGTGAGCGTCGGCGACCTGGTCCGGCTGCTGCGCTTCAGCCACGGCGACGCCAACCTGGTGGAGCTGACCCTGCCGGAGGAGTCGGCGCTGGCCGGCACGCAGGTCGGGGACGTCCAGTGGCCGCAGGACACCTCGCTGGTCACCATCATCCGCGGCACGCGCGTGCTGACGCCGACCCGGGAGGACTCCCTGGAGGCCGGCGACGAGCTCCTCTTCGTGGCCGCCCAGGCCCGTGAGGAACAGCTGGAGGACCTGCTCTCCGTGCGCAAGGAGGCGTGAGAGGAGCGGGGGCGCCCGGAGAGGACTCCGGGCGCCCCCGCTTCCGTACGGACTAGGGCCTCTCCTTTGGATCATGTCGGCGTCGCGGGGCTTGGCACGCGCATCTGCCGCGTTGTCGTCAGTTGCCAACGCTCCGCGTTGGCGCCCTCCTCCGCCTTGC
>NZ_JBEORT010000065.1:0-39188 GCF_040302425.1 Streptomyces sp. NPDC126497 | reverse complement strand
ATTAAGATTCTCTTTGGTAGCCATGTTGGCTTTCCTTGGCAGTGCAGCTTTTGCACAGTCTAAAACAGACAGCGTTAAAGTATCTGGCAATTGTGCGGAGGTGCGGGCGCCCGCGGTGGGCCGGCCCCGCATTCTCGCTCTCGGCGTATCCCGCCCCGGCGGGAACTCCGCCGGTCGCCCGCGCGCTTGCATACAGTGGCAGGACCGGCAGAAACGGCGGTTTCGACGACCGCCTCCGCGATCGAAGGGACGTACATGCCCATGGGTCACACGGCCACAGCGCAGGCAGGCTCCGGCGGCCTGACAGCGACCGAGCACCGCCTGGCCAACGGCCTGCGCGTGGTGCTCTCCGAGGACCACCTGACCCCGGTCGCCGCGGTGTGCCTCTGGTACGACGTGGGTTCGCGGCACGAAGTCAAGGGACGTACGGGGCTGGCCCACCTCTTCGAGCACCTGATGTTCCAGGGCTCCGCCCAGGTGAAGGGCAACGGGCACTTCGAGCTGGTCCAGGGCGCCGGCGGTTCCCTCAACGGCACCACCAGCTTCGAGCGCACCAACTACTTCGAGACCATGCCCGCCCACCAGCTGGAGCTCGCCCTCTGGCTGGAGGCCGACCGCATGGGCTCCCTGCTGACCGCCCTGGACGACGAGTCCATGGAGAACCAGCGGGACGTCGTCAAGAACGAGCGCCGCCAGCGCTACGACAACGTCCCCTACGGCACGGCCTTCGAGAAGCTGACCGCCCTCGCCTACCCGGAGGGCCACCCGTACCACCACACGCCCATCGGCTCGATGGCGGACCTGGACGCGGCCACCCTGGAGGACGCCCGCCAGTTCTTCCGCACGTACTACGCGCCGAACAACGCCGTGCTCTCCGTGGTCGGCGACATCGACCCGGAGCGGACGCTCGCCTGGATCGAGAAGTACTTCGGCTCCATCCCGTCCCACGACGGCAAGCCCGCCCCCCGCGACGGCTCGCTGCCCGAGGTCATCGGCGAGCAGCTGCGCGAGGTCGTCGAGGAGGAGGTCCCCGCGCGTGCGCTGATGGCCGCCTACCGGCTGCCCGAGGACGGCACGCGCGCGTGCGACGCCGCCGACCTGGCGCTCACCGTCCTCGGCGGCGGCGAGTCCTCGCGGCTCTACAACCGGCTCGTGCGGCACGACCGCACGGCCGTGGCCGCCGGGTTCGGCCTGCTGCGGCTGGCCGGGGCGCCCTCCCTGGGCTGGCTGGACGTGAAGACGTCCGGCGACGTGGAGGTGCCGGTCATCGAGGCCGCCATCGACGAGGAGCTCGCCCGGTTCGCCGAGGAGGGCCCCACGGCGGAGGAGATGGAACGCGCCCAGGCCCAGTTGGAGCGCGAGTGGCTCGACCGGCTCGGCACGGTCGCCGGCCGCGCCGACGAACTGTGCCGGTACGCCGTCCTGTTCGGCGACCCGCAGCTCGCCCTGACCGCCGTGCAGCGCGTCCTGGAGGTGACGGCGGAGGAGGTGCAGGAGGTCGCCAAGGCCCGCCTGCGCCCCGACAACCGCGCGGTGCTCGTCTACGAGCCCGTCGCCCCGGAAGCCGAGGACGCCGAGGACGCCGCCGCAGCCGCCGGCACCGACGAGAACGAGGAGACGGCGAAGTGACCGAGCTCGCCACGATGGACTTCCACCCGCAGCCGCAGGCGGGCGACGCCACGCCCTGGGCCTTCCCGGCCCCCGAGCGCGGCACGCTCGACAACGGCCTGACCGTGCTGCGCTGCCACCGCCCCGGCCAGCAGGTCGTCGCCGTCGAGGTGCTCCTCGACGCGCCCCTGGAGGCCGAGCCGGCCGGTCTCGACGGTGTCGCCACGATCATGGCGCGGGCCTTCTCCGAGGGCACCGACAAGCACTCCGCCGAGGAGTTCGCCGCCGAGCTGGAGCGCTGCGGCGCCACCCTGGACGCGCACGCCGACCACCCCGGCGTCCGCCTCAGCCTGGAGGTCCCGGCCTCCCGGCTCACCAAGGGGCTCGGGCTGGTCGCCGACGCGCTCAGGGCGCCCGCGTTCGCCGACAGCGAGGTCGAGCGGCTGGTCCGCAACCGCCTCGACGAGATCCCGCACGAGCTGGCCAACCCCTCCCGGCGTGCCGCCAAGGAGCTCTCCAAGGAGCTGTTCCCGGCGAGCGCCCGTATGTCGCGCCCGCGCCAGGGCACCGAGGAGACGGTCGCCGGCATCGACTCCGCGGCCGTGCGCGCCTTCTACGAGAAGCACGTCCGTCCCGCCACGGCGACCGCCGTGGTCGTCGGCGACCTCACCGGCGTCGACCTGGACGCGCTGCTCGGCGACACGCTGGGCGCCTGGACCGGTTCCCCGGCGCAGCCGCGGCCCGTTCCCCCGGTGGTCGCCGACGACACCGGCCGCGTCGTGATCGTGGACCGTCCCGGCGCCGTCCAGACGCAGCTGCTGATCGGCCGCATCGGCCCCGACCGGCACGACCGCGTGTGGCCCGCGCAGGTGCTCGGCACGTACTGCCTCGGCGGCACCCTCACCTCCCGCCTGGACCGCGTGCTGCGCGAGGAGAAGGGCTACACCTACGGCGTCCGGGCGTTCGCACAGGTCCTCAGGTCCGCCCCGGACGGCACGGGCGCGGCGATGCTGGCCATCAGCGGCTCCGTCGACACCCCGAACACCGGTCCCGCCCTCGACGACCTGTGGACCGTGCTGCGCACGCTCGCCGCGCAGGGGCTCACCGACGGCGAGCGCGACGTCGCCGTGCAGAACCTCGTGGGTGTGGCGCCGCTCAAGTACGAGACCGCCGCGGCCGTCGCGAGCACCCTGGCCGACCAGGTCGAGCAGCACCTGCCGGACCACTACCAGGCCGATCTGTACCGGCAGTTGGCCGAGACCGGCACCGTGGAGGCCACCGCGGCCGTGGTGAACGCCTTCCCGGTGGACCGCCTGGTGACCGTCCTCGTCGGCGACGCGGCACAGATCAAGGCGCCCGTCGAGGCCCTCGGGATCGGTGAAGTCACCGTCGTGGCCGCCGAGTAGCGGGCGGCGGGGCGCACGCGCGCCCGGGCCCCGGTGACGCGGACGTCACCGGGGCCCTCTTATGCCCGAATCGGGGCGGAAGTTGCCCGTCTGCCCTGTGGGATGCGCTACAAAAACCGGGATCCGTTTGAGGATCGGAAGGGGTCCCGCTTAGCTTCGTCCGGGCTGTTCGTCGGGCAGTGCGCCGCACCCGCGGCACCGGACAGCCATCGCCGAGTCCCCGTACGGCGCGAGCCAGGGGAGCCGGGGACCCACCTGAGTCCCTGGGGTGAATCGGACGCCCGCGCGTGTCGCGAGGGGGTCCGTAGGAGACCTTCCTGCTCCGAACCCGTCAGCTAACCCGGTAGGCGAGAGGGAAGGAAAGGACCAGCCTGTACATGGCGTTCACCCGCGCCCCGGGCAAGCACCGTCGTCCCGGCAGGATGCAGCGCGGCACCGCCCGCGCGGCGGGCGTCGCGGCGCTCACCACCACCGGTGTCGTCGGCTCCCTCGCGGCCCCCGCGCTCGCCGCCGAACCCGCCGCCGCGCAGACCGGCCTGACCCCCGTCGTCACCCTGGGCGACGCGGTCGCCGACCGGATCGACGCGCAGGCGGCCGCCCAGCACGAGGCCGCCCGGGAGGCCGCCGAGGCCGCCGCGCGCAAGGCCGCCGAGGAGGCCGCGCGCGAGAAGGCCGCCGAGGAGGCCGCGAAGGCCCGCGCGGAGAAGGAGCGTGCCGCCCGGGAGGCCGAGCGCGAGCGCCTCAACACCTTCGTCTCCCCGATCCCCGGCTCGTACGTCTCGACCAGTTACCGGGCCGGCAGCTCGCTGTGGTCCTCCGGCAGCCACACCGGCGTCGACTTCCACGCCGCGAGCGGCACCCCCGTCCAGTCGGTCGGCGTCGGCACCGTCGTCGAGGCCGGCTGGGGCGGCGCGTACGGCAACCAGGTCGTCGTCAAGATGCACGACGGCACGTACACGCAGTACGGCCACCTGTCGTCCGTCGCCGTCTCGGTGGGCCAGCAGGTCGCCGCCGGGCAGCGGATCGGCCTCTCCGGCGCCACCGGCAACGTCACCGGCCCGCACCTGCACTTCGAGGCCCGCACGACCGCCGAGTACGGCTCCGACCTCGACCCCGTCGCCTACCTCCGCGCGCACGGCGTGAACCTCTGACCCGCCGCCCCGCCCGCTTCCCGGTGCCCCGGCTCACCCGAGCCGGGGCACCGGTGTTTCCGGGGAAGGCCTGTCCAAAAAATACGTATGGATTCCGGCCCCCCTTCGGAAATTCCCGCCGATTGCAATAGAGTCACGGAACACGCGTCAATCGTCGACGTTTCACGGGGATTAAGTCGGAGGTCGGTCATGCGTATTCCCGCGCACTCGGTGTGCACGGCGATCCGGGACGACATCGTCGCGGGCGTCCACGAGCGCGGCGGCCGGCTCACCGAGGAGGTCCTCGCCCGCCGGTACGGCGTCTCCCGCGTCCCCGTCCGGGAGGCGTTGCGCACACTGGAGGCCGAGGGGTTCGTGGTGACCCGGCGGCACGCGGGCGCGTGCGTCGCGGAGCCCACCGAGCAGGAGGCCGCCGACCTGCTGGAGATGCGCGTGCTGCTCGAGCCGCTCGGCGCCTCCCGCGCGGCCCAGCGCCGCACCGAGGCCCATCTGAAGGTGCTGCGCGGGCTGGTCCGGCTGGGTCGGGAACGCGCCCGCCGGGGCGACAGCGACGACCTGCGCTCCCTGGGCGGCTGGTTCCACGAGACGCTCGCCCAGGCCACCGGCAGCCCGGCGCTGACGTCGGCGCTGACCCAGCTGCGGCACAAGATCGCCTGGATGTACGCCGTCGAGGGGCCGTCCGACCCGGTCGAGCACTGGGCGGAGCACGGTGCGATCGTGGACGCGGTGGCGCGCGGCGACGGCGAGCGCGCGCGGTCCGTCACGGCGCTGCACACCGAGCGCACGCGCGCCGCGCACCGTCTGCGGTTCGCCTCCGGCGCCGTCCGCGCGGACCGCGTGAGGAAATCGCAACATGCCGTAAACACGACGGGTCTCCGGAATTAACACGGGTGCCGTATACAAAGAGGGAGTAATTCCGGGGGTTTTCCGTGCTGCCCCGGAAGGGAATCGAAAAGGCCCGCCCGGTGGTCCGGGCGGGCCTTTCGGTGTCACGGGCGGGTATTCCGGTGAAGGGACGATTCCCGCGACCGTGAATGCTCAGACGGTCTCGGGGAGCTCCTCGAGACCCTCGGAGACCAGCTTCGCCAGACGGTCCAGGGCGGCGTCCGCGCCCTCGGCGTCGGAGGCGAGGACGATCTCCTCGCCGCCCTGGGCGCCCAGGCCCAGGACGGCCAGCATGGAGGCCGCGTTGACGGGGGTGCCCCCGGCCTTGGCGATCGTCACCGGGACGCCTGCGGCCGTGGCGGCTCGGACGAAGATGGAGGCGGGGCGGGCGTGGAGACCCTCGGCCCAGCCGACGTTGACGCGGCGCTCAGCCATGTGTTGCTGCCCTTCGCTGTTCAGGGTTGTCTAGACCAGTTTCCCACATCGTGAAGCGTGCCCGGAGCGGCGTCCGCTCCCGGTGACGGCCGGACCGCGGCCCCGGCCCGGCCGTCGTCCACCACAGACTGCCTCGCGCCGCTGTCGTACGCGAGCCGTACTCTGGGGCCCATGCAGACCTCGTCGGACCGGCACGAGTACCCCTCCCACTGGGAGGCCGACGTGGTGCTGCGCGACGGCGGCACCGCGCGCATCCGCCCCATCACCGTGGACGACGCCGAGCGCCTGGTCAGCTTCTACGAGCAGGTGTCGGACGAGTCGAAGTACTACCGCTTCTTCGCGCCCTACCCGCGCCTGTCCGCCAAGGACGTCCACCGCTTCACGCACCACGACTTCGTGGACCGGGTGGGGCTCGCCGCCACCGTGGGCGGCGAGTTCATCGCCACCGTACGCTACGACCGGATCGCCGCCGACGGCACGCCCGCCCCGGCGCCGGCCGACGAGGCCGAGGTCGCCTTCCTGGTGCAGGACGCCCACCAGGGCCGGGGCGTCGCCTCCGCCCTGCTCGAGCACATCGGCGCCGTCGCGCGGGAGCGCGGCATCCGCCGGTTCGCGGCCGAGGTGCTGCCCGCCAACAACAAGATGATCAAGGTGTTCACCGACGCCGGGTACACCCAGAAGCGCAGCTTCGAGGACGGCGTGGTCCGCCTGGAGTTCGACCTCGAACCCACCGACCGCTCCATGGCCGTGCAGTACGCGCGCGAGCAGCGCGCCGAGGCGCGCTCGGTGCAGCGGCTGCTCGCCCCCGGCTCGGTGGCCGTCGTCGGCGCCGGCCGCGCGCCCGGCGGGGTGGGCCGCAGCGTCCTCGACAACCTCCGCGACACCGGGTTCACCGGCCGGCTGTACGCCGTGAACAGGGCGCTGGGGGAAGGGGAGAAGGAACTCGGCTCGGTGGCCGCGTTCCGCTCGGTGCGGGACATCGACGGGCCCGTCGACCTCGCCGTCGTCGCGGTGCCCGCCGAGCACGTCCCCGAGGTCGTCACCGAGTGCGGGGAGCACGGCGTGCAGGGACTCGTCGTGGTCTCCGCCGGATACGCCGAGTCCGGTCCCGACGGCCGCGAACGCCAGCGCGCCCTGGTGCGGCAGGCGCGCGCGTACGGCATGCGGATCATCGGGCCGAACGCCTTCGGCGTCATCAACACCTCCCCGGACGTACGGCTGAACGCCTCGCTCGCCCCCGAGATGCCCCGGCCGGGCCGGATCGGACTGTTCGCCCAGTCGGGGGCCATCGGCGTCGCCCTGCTGTCCCGCCTGCACCGGCGCGGCGGCGGCGTCACCGGCGTCACCGGCGTGTCCACCTTCGTGTCGTCCGGCAACCGGGCCGACGTCTCCGGCAACGACGTCCTGCAGTACTGGTACGAGGATCCCGACACCGACGTCGCCCTGATGTACCTGGAGTCCATCGGCAACCCCCGCAAGTTCACCCGCCTCGCCCGCCGGACCGCGGCGGCGAAGCCGCTGGTCGTGGTGCAGGGCGCACGCCACGGAGCGGGGCCCAGGGGACACGCCGTACGGGCGACCCGGCTGCCCCACGCGACGGTCTCCGCGCTGCTGCGGCAGGCCGGGGTGATCCGCGTGGACACCATCACCGAACTGGTCGACGCGGGCCTGCTGCTCGCCCGCCAGCCGCTGCCGGCCGGACCCCGGGTGGCGATCCTCGGCAACTCCGAGTCCCTGGGCCTGCTCACCTACGACGCCTGCCTCGCCGAAGGACTGCGTCCGCACCCCCCGCAGGACCTCACCACCGCCGCCTCGGCCGCGGACTTCCACGCGGCGCTCTCCCGCGCGCTGGCCGACGACACGAGCGACGCGGTCGTCGTGACCGCGATCCCGGCGGTGGGGGAGGGCTCGGTCGGCGACGCGGCCCTGGCAAGGGCCCTGCGTTCGGCCGCCGCCGCGACCCCGTCCAAGCCCGTCCTGGTGGTCCACGTGGAACTCGGCGGCCTCGCCGAGGCGCTGTCGGCGGCGACGAGCACGGCACCGCAGCCGCCCTCCGGCACCGCGCCCCGGGCGGCGGACGCCACGCCCCGCGCGGCCGGCGGCGACGGCCCGCCCGCCCCCGTCGTACCTCCCGAGGGCGCCCACCTCATCCCCGCCTACCCCGCCTCCGAGCGGGCCGTCCGGGCGCTCGCCCAGGCCGTCGCGTACGCGCAGTGGCGGCGGGACGCCGCCGAGCCCGGGAAGGTGCCCGAGTACGAGGACATCGACGAGCGGGGCGCGGCCGCGCTCATCGAGGGGCTGCTCTCGCGGGGACAGGGCCTCACCCTCGGCACCGCCGAGACCTGCGACCTGCTCGGCGCCTACGGCGTCCACGTCCACCGCGCCCTGCCCGCCCCGGACCCCGACACCGCCGCCCGGGCCGCGCGCACCCTCGGCTACCCGGTCGCCCTCAAGGCGACCGCCCCCCACCTCAGGCACCGAGCCGACCTGGGCGGCGTCCGCCTGGACCTGGCCGACGAGGAGCAGCTGCGCCGGGCGTACGCCGAGCTGACGGAGCTGTTCGGCGCCCCCGGGGAACTGCGCCCGGTGGTGCAGCGCATGGCCCCGCGCGGCGTCGACACCGTCGTGCGCGCGGTGATCGACCCCGCCGCCGGGGCCGTCCTGTCCTTCGGCCTCGCCGGGGCCCCCTCGCAACTGCTCGGGGACATGGCGCACCGGCTGATACCGGTCACCGACCGGGACGCCACCTCGCTGGTGCGATCGATCCGGACCGCCCCGCTCCTGTTCGGCTGGCGCGGCTCGGCGCCGGTGGACACCCCCGCTCTGGAGGAGCTGACGCTGAGGGTGTCGCGACTGGTCCACGACCACCCGGAGGTCGTCGCGGTCACCCTGGAACCGGTCGTCGTCGCCCCGCACGGCGTGAGCGTCCTGGGCGCCTCCGTGCGCCTGGCACCGCCCCCCGCCCGTGACGACCTCGGCCCGCGGACCCTTCCCGTGTACTGACCGGCGCCCGGGGCGGAGTGCGACGCAGCGGTGCCTCGCAGTCGGCGGTCCCCCGTAGGATGGGCCCCATGGCCAAGACCAGTACGACGACCCAGGGGCTGCGTGCGGCGATCGAGCGCAGCGGCTACTACCCGGCCCTCGTGGCCGAGGCGGTGGAGGCCGCCGTGGGCGGCGAGCCCGTCCGGTCGTACCTGGTCCACCAGGAGACGACGTTCGACCAGAACGAGGTGCGGCGGCACGTCACCGTGCTCGTCCTCACCGACCACCGCTTCATCGTCAGCCACACCGACGAGCAGGCCGCGGACACCACCTCCCCGACGCCGTACGCCACCACGTCCACGGAGTCGGTCAAGCTGGACCGGATCTCGTCGATCGTGGTCAGCCGCGTGGTCGGCAACCCGGAGTCGTACACGCCGGGCACGCTGCCGCGCGAGGTCGTGCTCACCATCGGCTGGGGCGCCGTCTCCCGCATCGACCTGGAGCCGGCCGCCTGCGGCGACCCCAACTGCGAGGCCGACCACGGCTACACGGGCAGCTCCACGGCCGACGACCTGAGCCTGCGGGTCAGCGAGGCCGGTGACGGACCGGAGACGGTGCGTCAGGCGCTCGTCTTCGCGCAGGCCCTGTCCGAGGCGACCGCGGCCACCACCCGCTGATGGCGCAGCCCGCGGTCTGGGACCCCCACCCGGAACCCCTCCCCGTCGCCTCCGCCCCCGTGCCCGAGTACGGCACCGGGTCGCTCGCCGACCTGCTGCCCACGCTCGCCGCGGGCCTCGGCGTCCCCGGCATGACCGCCGGGATCGGGGAACTCGCCCCCGCCGACCGGAACTGCGTGTTCCTGATCGACGGCCTCGGCTGGGAGCAGCTGAGGGCGCACCCGGACGAGGCCCCCTTCCTGACGTCCCTGCTGGCCTCCTCGCGCGGCGGCACCGGCCGTCCGATCACCGCCGGGTACCCGGCGACGACCGCCACCTCCCTGGCCTCCGTCGGCACCGGCCTGCCGCCGGGGGCGCACGGTCTGCCCGGCTACACCGTGCGCGACCCGGACACCGGCGCGCTGATGAACCAGCTGCGCTGGCAGCCCTGGACCCCGCCCGGCGCCTGGCAGCCGTACCCCACCGTCTTCGAGCTGGCCCACCGCGCCGGGGTGCACGCCGCACAGGTCTCCTCGCCGACCTTCGCGAACACCCCGCTGACCGAGGTCGCGCTCAGCGGCGGCGGCTTCCACGGGCGGCTGTCCGGCGAGGAGCGCATGGACACCGCGGCCGAGCAGCTGGCCGCCGCCGACCGCGCCCTGGTCTACACGTACTACGCCGAGGTCGACGGCGCCGGCCACCGCTACGGCCTCGACTCCGACACCTGGCGCGGCCAGCTGATGTACGTCGACCGCCTGGTGCAGCGCCTGGCCGAGCAGCTCCCCGCGCGCAGCGCCCTCTACGTCACCGCCGACCACGGCATGGTCGACGTCCCCTTCGACGAGGACCACCGCATCGACTTCGACGAGGACTGGGAGCTGAAGGCGGGCGTCGCCCTGCTCGGCGGCGAGGGCCGCGCCCGGCACGTCTACGCCGTACCGGGCGCCGCCGGCGACGTGCTGACCTGCTGGCGCGAGGTGCTCGGCGAGCGGTTCTGGGTGGCCTCGCGCGACGAGGCGATCGAGGCCGGCTGGTTCGGCCCTGCGGTCGACGAGCGGGTGTACCACCGGATCGGCGACGTGGTCGCCGCCGCGCGGGACGACGTCCTGCTGATCGCCTCCGAGCGGGAGCCCAGGGAGTCGGCGATGGTCGGCAACCACGGTTCGATGACCCCTGCCGAGCAGCTGGTCCCCCTGCTCGAAGTACGCTCCTGAGGCCCCGCCCGCACGTCCGGACCCGCCGCCCCCTCGCCGAAAGGTGCTCCACCCCCCATGCCCGAGCTGGTGTTCTTCTCCGGAACGATGGACTGCGGGAAGTCCACCCTGGCGCTCCAGATAGCGCACAACCGTTCCGCCCGCGGGCTGGAGGGGCTGATCTTCACCCGTGACGACCGGGCCGGCGAGGGAAAGCTGTCGTCGCGCCTCGGGCTGGTGACCGACGCGGTGGAGGCGGGGCCCGGGTTCGACCTGTACGGCCACGTGGTGGACCGGCTCCAGCGGGGCGGCCGGGCCGACTACGTCATCGCGGACGAGGCGCAGTTCCTGGCTCCCGAGCAGGTCGACCAGCTGGCGCGCGTCGTGGACGACCTGGAGATGGACGTCTACGCCTTCGGCATCACCACCGACTTCCGCACCCGTCTCTTCCCCGGCTCGCAGCGGCTGATCGAACTCGCCGACCGGGTCGAGACGCTGCAGGTCGAGGCGTTGTGCTGGTGCGGCGCCCGGGCCACGCACAACGCGCGCACGGTGGGCGGCGTGATGGTGGTCGAGGGCGAGCAGGTCATGGTGGGCGACGTCGCCCACCAGCCCGACGAGATCGGCTACGAGGTGCTGTGCCGGCGCCACCACCGCAAGCGGATGACCGGCGCGACGGCCCGGGCGGGGGCGCTGTCGCCGGACGTGCTGCCGGTGGGCTCCGCCTGAACGGCCGGGTCCGGCGCCCCTCGCGGGGCGTCGGACGGTTCCCGGGCCGGCGGTGAGCACGACCACCCGGACCGGGCGATGAGGGGGTGCGGCGGCCGGGCGGCCACGGGTCAGCGGGCGGGCCTGCGGGGGAAGCCGAGGGCCACCAGCGCCGTCAGGGCGATGCCGCCCACCGCCACGAAGAGGGCGGTGCGCATGCCGTCCACCGTGGCGGCCGCCGAGGTGCGCTCGCCGAGGCCGGCCAGGCCGACCAGGACCGCCAGCCCCACCGCACCGCCGACCTGCTGGGCCGTGGACGCCATGCCGGAGGCGATGCCCTGCTCCTGGCCGGCGACGCCCGCGGTGGCGGCGCCGAACATCAGGGTGTAGCCCGCCCCCTGGCCCAGGCCGAGGACCAGGAAGCCGGGGACCAGCGCGAGGTAGGAGCCGTCGACGGCCATGGCGAGGGCCACCATCGCCGTGCCCGACGCCGCGAGCACCAGGCTGCCGGTCATCGCCGTGCGGGTGCCGAGCCGGGTGGTGACCCGGCCGGCGAGGAGCGAGCCCGCGGTGATCGCCAGCATCGGGACGAGGTAGGCGAGGCCGCTGCGCAGGGCGTCGTAGCCGAGCACGTTCTGGAAGTGGACGGTGAGGAAGTAGGCGGTGCTGCCGATCGTCGCCATGTAGAGGAACGTCACCGTCATGCCGGTGCGCAGGCCCCGGTCGCGCAGCAGCCGCAGGGGCATCAGGGGGTCGCGGGTGCGGGCCTCGACGAGGAGGAAGGCGGCCAGCAGGGCCGTGCCCGCCGCGGCGGGGAGCACGGTGGTGGCCGACAGCCAGCCCGACTCCGGTCCCTGGACCAGGGCGACGACCACGCCCGTGACGCCGAGGGTGGAGGTCAGGGCACCGGGCAGGTCGACGCGGCGGCCGGCCCGCCGGGCGGTGTCCGGGGCGATGAGGCGGAAGGCGGCCACCACCGCGACCAGGACCAGCGGCACGTTGACGTACAGCACCGAGCGCCAGCCGAGGAGCTGGGTCAGCACGCCGCCGAGCAGCGCGCCCACGACGAGTCCGCTGCCGCCCGCGGCCCCCCACACCGAGTAGGCGCGGTTGCGTTCGCGGCCCGGTGCGAAGAGCGTGCCGACGAGGGTGAGCGTGGCGGGGAAGAGGAACGCGCCGCCGATCCCCTGCACGGCGCGGGCCGCGATCAGCGTGCCGGGGCCCGCGGCGAGTCCTCCGGCCAGCGACGAGATCCCGTACAGGGCCAGACCGGTCACGAACATGCGGCGCGGGCCGAACAGGTCGCAGGCGCGGCCGCCGAGGAGCAGGAAGCCGCCGAAGGCGACGGCGTACGCGCTGATCACCCACTGCAGGTGCTGGGCGGAGAAGCCCAGGTCGCCGCCGATCCGGGGGAGCGCCACGTAGACGATGTTGTAGTCGACGGAGATGATCAGCTGGGCGAAGGCGAGGAGGGCGAGGGTCGCGGTGCCGGCCCCCGCGCGCCGCGCGCGGGCCGGGGCGGCCGGCTGCGAGCCGGCCGCCGTCTCCAGGAGGGTCACCGGCGGGCCGTCCGCTCGTCCTGGCCCGCGACCTTGCCGGTGCTCAGGGCGATGCGGTTCCAGGTGTTGATGGTGAGGATCAGGGCGAGGACGCGGGCCAGCTCCATCTCGTCGAAGTGACGGGCCGCCAGCGCGTAGACGTCGTCGGGGACGCCGCCGTGGGAGACGAGGGTGACGGCCTCGGTCAGGGCGAGGGCGGCCTGCTCCTTCTCCGTGAAGAAGTGAAGGGCCTCGCGCCACACGCCGATCATGTGCAGCCGGGCCTCGTCCTCGCCGGCCTTGCGGGCGTCGGAGGTGTGCATGTGGAGGCAGTAGGCGCAGCCGTTGAGGAGGGAGGCGCGGATCTGGATCAGCTCGACCAGGGCCGGGTCGATGCCTTCGCGGGCGGCGGCGTCGAAGCCGATGAGGGCCTTGAACGCCCGGGGGGCGGCCTTGGCGAAGTCGAGGCGCGGGGCGTGGCCGTGGACGGTCGTGGGGGCGGCGGTCGCGGTGTGCGTGCTGTTCGTCATGACCATGAATCTACGGGCGGGAAAGACCTCGATTAAGGTGCATTCCCATGTCGGAATCATGGGTCAATTCCGCGGAGCGCATCGGCAGCGACCTGCACCTGGACCTGTCCGGTCCGGGCAGCCGCCGCGCCGTTCTCATCCGCGCCCTGCGGGACGCCGTGCGGGAGGGACGGCTCGCGCCGGGCACCCGGCTGCCCCCCTACCGCTCGCTCGCCGCCGACCTCGGCCTGGCCCGCAACACCGTCGCCGACGCCTACGCCGAACTGGTCGCCGAGGGCTGGCTGACCGCGCGCCAGGGCTCCGGGACCCGGGTGGCGGAACGCGCCGCGCCGCCCGCGCGCCCCCGGAGGCCGAAGCCCGCCCCCGGACGGCCCGCCGCCCCCGCGCACAACCTGCGCCAGGGCACTCCGGAGGCCGCCTCCTTCCCCCGCACGGCCTGGCTCTCGGCCGCCCGGCGGGCGCTGGGCGCCGCACCCGACGACGCCTTCGGACCCGGCGATCCGCGCGGCCGCGTCGAGCTGCGCCGCGCGCTCACCGGCTATCTGGCACGGGCCCGCGGGGTGCGCGTCGACCCGGAGCGGATCGTGGTGTGCTCCGGCTTCGCCCACGCGCTGCGGCTGCTGTTCGCGGGCTCGCGCGGCGCGGGCGGCGGGGTGCTGCGCGGTCCCTTCGCCGTGGAGTCGTACGGGCTCGGCTTCCACCGCGAGATCCTGGAGGACGCGGGCGTGCGCACGGTGCCGCTGGGCCTGGACGCCGGAGGGGCCCGGGTCGACGAACTGGCCGCGCTGCCCCGGGTGCGCGGCGTGCTGCTCACCCCCGCGCACCAGTTCCCGACGGGCGGCCCGCTGCACCCGGCCCGGCGCGCCGCGGTCGTCGACTGGGCCCGGGCCGGCGGCGGCCTGGTCCTCGAGGACGACTACGATGGGGAGTTCCGCTACGACCGCGAGCCCGTCGGCGCCCTGCAGGGCCTGGACCCCGAAAGGGTCGTCCACCTCGGCTCGGTCAGCAAGAGCCTGTCCCCGGCCGTGCGGATCGGCTGGATGGTCCTGCCCGAGCACCTCGTCGACGGCGTGCTCGCCGCCAAGGGCGAGCGGGAGGCCTGGGCGGGCGTCCTCGACCAGCTGACCCTCGCCGAGCTCATCGAATCCGGGCAGTACGACCGTCACATCCGCCGCATGCGGCAGCGCTACCGGCGCCGCCGCGACCAGCTCGTCACCGCCCTCGCCGAACGGGCCCCGCACATCACGGTCACCGGCATCGCGGCGGGCCTGCACGCGGTCCTGCGGCTGCCGCCCGGCACGGAGGCGTCCGTGGTCAAGGCCGCGTCCTGGCAGGGGATCGCGCTGGACGGCCTCGCCGGGTTCCGTCACCCGCGGGCCACCGCACCGGCCGGCGACGGCCTGGTCGTCGGCTACGCCACACCGGCCGAACACGCCTACCGGGCGGCGCTCGAAGCCCTGCTCCGGGCCCTGCCGCCCGACGCCTGAGCCCGCCCGGGGCGACCGGCGCGTCCGGGGGTCACGCCGCGGCCGGAGGACACCGGCCCTCCGGACCGGGCCCGGTCGTCCGGCGCGCGGCCCGGCCGGCACGGTCCCTGCCCGTGACCGGTCCTGCGGCTCGCCCGCGCGGACGGGCGCCCGCCCCGGAAGCCGCGGTGCTCATCGACCGCGACCCGGTACGCGTCCTGCCGGCCGCCGGTCGGGCGGTGCCGGGCCTTCCGGGCCGTGGGCGCCGGCCCGGTCGGTGACCACTCCCCGTCCGGCGGGTCGCCCGGGTGCGGCCTCCGTTCGCCGGCGTCAGGAGGCGTGAGGCCGCCGGAGTCCCCGGAGGAGGAGGGCGATCAGGTGCCGGGGCTCGTAGCGGGGGTCGTCCTCGCGTCCGACGCAGAGGTTGCCGATGCCGCGCATCAGCTCGTACGGCTGCGTACCGGGCTCGATGTCGCCGGCCTCGACCGCGGCGTCGAGCAACTGGGCGCAGACGGGCAGCAGGCGGTCGAGGAAGTAGGTGTGCAGCGCGGCGAAGCGGTCGCTGTCGGAGTGCAGGGCGCCGGCGAGTCCGTGCTTGGTGACCAGGAAGTCGACGAAGAGGTCGATCCACCGGCGCAGCGCGTCGAACGGGGAGTCGGCGTCGGCCAGCAGCTTCGGGCCGGCCTCGGCGCACGCCTCGATCTGGTGGCGGTAGACGGCGGTGACGAGATCCGCCCGGGTGGGGAAGTGGCGGTAGACCGTGGCCACCCCGACGCCCGCCCGGGCCGCGATCCGGCGGATCGGCGCGTCGACGCCGGAGGCGACGAACACCTCGGCGGCGGCAGCGAGCACCGTCTGCCGGTTGCGCTGCGCGTCGGCCCGCTCGCCCCGGGACGGCGACTGACCCGCAGCGCTGTCGGTGGCCCTCACGCACCCCTCCTCCGCCGATTGACAAAACGGAACGGCGTTCCGGATAGTAAGTGGAGCGACGTTCCGCTTCAGGTTAGCCGAAGCGGGACGTCCCTGACCACCTGCCTGTTGCCGGTCGCAGGGGACCGGCGGGCAGCAGGTGCCACCGAAAGGGAACCCACGTCATGAACACATCCACAGCCACCGGCGTCGACGCCCTGGGCGCACCCGCCCCGGTCCTGTCCTTCGGCCCCGTGGTCCTCTCCGTGCCCGGACGTCCCGTGGACCTCCAGGTACGCGTCTCCGCGCCGGCGACCGGAACCGGTCTCGCCGTCATCCTCCTCTCCCACGGCCAAGGCCCCTCGAACCACCTCTCCTCGCTCCACGGCTACGCGCCGCTCGTCGACTTCTGGGCCGCCCACGGCTTCGTGGTCGTCCAGCCGACCCACCTCACCTCCAGGACGCTGAGCCACCTGGTCGCCGACGCCCCCGGAGCGCCCTTCTTCTGGCGCTCGCGCTCCGAGGACATGTCACACATCCTCGACCGGCTCGACGTGATCGAGAAGGCCGTGCCGCTGCTCTCCGGGCGGATCGACCCCACCAAGGTCGCCGTCGCCGGGCACTCGTTCGGCGGCTTCACCTCGAGCCTCCTGCTCGGCGCCCGGGTCACCGACCCCGACGGAGGGGGAGAGGCGAGCCTCCTCGACCCCCGGATCAAGGCGGGCGTGCTGCTCGCCGCGCCCGGCAGGGGCGACGTCCTCAGCGGACCGATGGCCGACGCGCTGCCGGTCTTCCGGACCGTCGACTTCTCCACCATGACCACACCCGCGCTGGTCGTCGCCGGAGAGAAGGACGACTCCCGGCACTTCACGGACATGGGCCCGGACTGGCACGCCGACCCCTACACCCTCGCCCCCGGACCCAAGACCCTGCTCACGCTGTTCGGCGCGGAGCACGGACTCGGCGGCATCGCCGGATACGACGCCGCCGAGACCACCGACGAGAATCCCGGACGGGTCGCCGCCCTCGCCCGGCTCACCGCGGCCTACCTCCGCACCCGGCTTCATCCCGGTGACCCCGCATGGCAGGTCGCGTGCGAGGCGCTGACCACCGGGCCCGACCCGGCGGGACGGGTCGAATCCAAGTAAGCCCTCCCGCGCCGCCGGCGCGCGGGGGCGGTCGGAGACCGGCACCCGCCGGTCGCGCCAGGCCTCGGCCGTCGGCGAACTCCGTCGTCAGCCGCCGCCGGAACCGGTTCCGACGGGATCCGAGCCGTTGCGAGGCCCTGAACCACCCGGTTTCGTCGGATGCCCACCGCGCCGGTCGTCATGCGCTCCTCACCCGGCCCCCGGGCCCTGGCGCGGGCGGCCGGGCACATCGTCGGCGGCGCGTCGTCAGCGGCTGAGGAGGAGACCGTCCACCAGGGCCCGGAGCCCGTCCCGGTAGGTGTCCTCGGCGGTCAGCGGCGCCCAGCGGTCCGCGGCCTGCGCCAGGCGGGGCAGCTCGCCCGGGTCGAGGTCGGCGAAGACCTGCTCCCGGTAGGTCGTGCGGTCGTCGTCCGCGCGCCGTCGGGCCGCCGTCGTCCTGACCACGATCTCCCCGGCGGTGTAGTACCAGATCGCACGGTAGCCGTGCACGGCCCGGTCGAGGGAGAGGCCGCACCCGACCAGGCCGTCGACGATCTGCTCGACGAACCACAGCGCGCTCGCGGACAGCAGGTCGTCGGCGGTCAGCACCTCCACGATCCAGGGGCAGGCGGCGAGCGCCTCGTGGATCGCGGTGGCGGCCACGACGACCCGCTCGCGGGGGTCGGCGGGCGGCTCCGGTCGGCGCAGGGCCCGGGCGGCGTAGTCGTCCAGCAGGAGGACGAGCAGTTCCTCCTTGTCGCGGACGTGGTGGTAGAGCGCCATCGGCGTGCTGCCGACCTCCGTGGCCAGCCGCCGCATGGTCAGCCTGTCCACGCCTCCCTCCTCCACGATCCGGCGGGCCGTCCCGATGATCTCCTCGCGGGAGATACGGGGAGGTCGGCCCGGGGTTCTGCGCGGTGCGGACGGCTGCGGCATGCCCTCCATCATCCCCCAGGTGTCGACAACGGCGAACCTCGGCGCTAAGTTTCTATACATGTATAGAAACTCTGGCGGCAGGCCTGAAGTGGTGCTGGCGGCGGCCGCCGTCGCCCAGTTCGCCGTCGCCCTGGACATGTCCGTGGTCAATGTCGCGTTACCCGCGATCCGCACGGCGCTGGGATTCGCGCCGCTGAACCTGCCGTGGGTCGTGCACGTGTACGCGCTCACGTTCGGCGGGTTCCTGCTGCTGGGGGGCCGCGCCTGCGACCTGTACGGCCGGCGCCGGATGTTCGTGCTGGGGCTGGCCGTCTTCGGGCTGTGCTCGCTGCTGGGCGGGCTGGCCCAGGACCCCTGGCACCTGATCGCCGCACGCGCCGGGCAGGGCCTGGGCGCCGCCGCGGCCGCGCCGGCCGCGCTGGCGATGCTCACCACCACCTTCACCGAAGGCCCTCCGCGCGTCCGCGCGCTGGGGGTGTGGAGCGCGGTGAACGCCGCGGGCGGTGCACTGGGCGTACTGGCGGGCGGGCTGCTGACCGAGTACGCGGGCTGGCGCTGGGTCATGCTGATCAACCTGCCCATCGTCGCGGTGGCTCTCGCGCTGGTCCTCACCGGGGTGCCCGCGGAGGCGTCGCCCGTCCGGCGCGAGAGGCTGGACGCGCCGGGTGCCGTCCTGGCGACCGGGGGAGTGGGGCTGCTGGTGCTCGGTGTCGTCCGCACCGACACCCTGGGCTGGGGCTCCCCGGTCACGTGGGCGACCCTCGCCGCGGCGGCCGTGCTGCTCGCCGCCTTCGTCCTCGCCGAGGCGAGGGCCGCAGCACCCCTGCTGCGCCTCGGCCTGCTGCGCAGCCGCTGGGTCGCCGGCGCGAACGTGCTGGTGTTCCTGGCCGCGGCCGGGCAGTTCGCGGCGTTCTACTTCGTGTCCCTGTACATGCAGCAGGTCCTGGGCATGGGTGCCGCGGCGACCGGCACCGCGTTCCTGCCCTTCTCCCTGGGCCTGGTCGCGGGAACCGTCGTCGCCACCCGCGTCACCGCGTCCCGCAGCCCCCGTGCGTCCCTGGTGCCCGGCGCCCTGCTGGCCGCCGCGGGCCTGGCCTGGTTCGCCCTCATCAGCCCCGGCGGCAGCTTCCTCGCCGACGTACTCGGCCCGTCCCTCGTCACCAGTGTCGGCGCCGGGCTGGTCCTGGCTCCGGTCGCCGCCGCCGCGACCACCGGCGTCGCCCCGCGTGAGGCCGGCATGGCCGGCGGCCTCATGAACAGCTCCCGCCAGCTCGGCGGCTGCATCGGCCTGGCCGCCCTGGCCACCGTCGCCGCGCACCACACCGGCACGGCCGCCGACCCCGCCTCGCTCAACGACGGCTACGCCCTGGGCCTGGCCGTCGCCGCCGCCGTCTTCGTCCTCGCGGCGGTCGTGGCGATCGGTGTACTGCCGCGCCGCCGAGCCGTCACTCCCGTCCCGCGCTCCACCACCCCCGCGCAGAACCGGCTGGAAGGAACTCCGTCATGACGACCACCACCATCGACCTGTTCACCTCGGCGCTGCACTTCCACCCCGACGGCGACGTCCGGGCCGCCGAACGGCAGATGACGAGCAGCGGCTCCGGTGCCTGGCAGATCGCCACGTTCCACGTGGAGACCGACGCCGACGTCCACGCCGACCACTGGGAGATGCACCCGGAGGCAGAGGAAGCGGTGTGCTGTCTGACCGGCGGTGTCCGCCTCCACTTCCGTCCCGCCACGCCCGGCGGGGCCGAGGACATGGTGCGGTTGCGGGCGGGCACCGCCGCGATCGTCCCCCGCGGCCGCTGGCACCGCCTGGAACTGGACGCCCCCAGCGACCTGATGTCGATCACCCTGCGCGACGGTACCCGCCTCGAGAAGCGCACCGACACCCACTGATCGTCGTGCGGCCCGGCAGGAGGCCCGCCGGGCCGCACGCGTGCCGGTCAGGAAGCCGTGACCGGTGCCGGGACCGTGCGCCTCCCCGCGACCAGGAGACGCAGCCCCGCGGAGGTGACGAGCTCGGAGACGGTGGCCTTCGCAGCCTCGGCGAGCCCGCCACCCCGTGGACACCGCGCACCCCGCCGACGCCGCAGCGACCGTCACCTACGTGGCGTCGGTCTGGAGGTCGTCGTCCTGGTCGGTCGTCAGTGCGGCCGGCAGCGGCAGTCCGTACTTGTCGCACAGGAACCGGGTCTGGCAGTACCGCCGAGCGTCGGCGGCCACGCTGCCGAGGACCGCGCTGTTCATGCTGGCACCGATGAGGACACCCACGAACGGAACGGCCTTGGCGACGTTTCCAACCGGCACCCTGGAGCCGGCCGGGCCCAGCTGCTGCATCAACTTCTCCAGGGCGGCCAGGAGACGGTGGTCGTTGCGGAGCTTCTCCGACCACCTCACGCGCCCCTTGACCGCATTCGCCGCCCGCGCGGTGTCACGCAACGGCTTGGCTTTGGCCGCCTGTGCCATGAAGGACCGCTGTACCAGGCGTTGGATGAAGTCCTGCTCGCCGGGATCCTTGGCGTCATAGCCGTAGGAGTACGCGATGCGCGATGCGATCGACGTGCTCAGGACCTGGACGATGAGGATGTCCGCTGTCATCGCGGTGAGGGTACCGACGACGGGGACCGTGGCCAGCATGCCCGTGGCACCGCCCTCGACCGCGCCGACGGCCCGCCACGTGAGGGTGTCACGGGTCAGCAGCCGGTCGCAGACTTTGAGGTCCTGCTGCCGCAGTTCGGTGAAACTGTCGATGTCGAAGCCTCGCTTGCGGGCGCGCTCCTCGACGTTCTTCGGGTTGTTGAGCTCCAAGGTCAAGTCGTTGGCCAACTCGAGCAGCGCCGTCGCGCCTGCGAGCACCGGTCGCACGGTCGTGTCGACGACCGCGTCGCCCGCTCGACGGACCGGTTCCGCGACCGCCTCCGGCACGGCGTCCTTGATCCGTCGCACGGCATTTCCCGCGAGCTCACCGGTGCGGCCGAGTGCGGGGCCCGCCCAGTTCGACAGACCACGGCGGTCGTCGCGGCGCTGCCAGTGTTTGTCGACCGTGTCCCACACCTGCCTCTCGTACGCGCTCATCGGGGCCACACCGTCGACGAGTGGACCGGTGTACGTGCTCATGGAGGTTCTCCCTTTCGACTGTGATCGCCGGAGCCACGGTGCCCCATCAGCCGACACGTGGGTGAGGCACATCGTTCAGTGACACGTTCCGAAAGAAGTGGGCATGCGCAGGGAAGAAACTGAGCAATTGCCCTGGCTGGTTTGGTTGTTCAGTCGCCGAGGGTGAACGCGAGGCCGCCCGCGCGCAGTTCGTCCTCGGTCTGGGTGAGACCGCCGCGGTGGGAGACCTCGACCGTGTAGAACTTCGAGCCCGGCGTGATGTCGTCGACCGTGAAGAGGAACTCGCAGCCCAGCTCCGTCTTCCGGCCGAGACCCAGATCGCCCTTGGCGACGAGGGTCCCGGCGGCGTCGGTGACGCTGACCTGGGCACCGAAGTCGATGTCGGAGTAGCCGTCCGTTCCGGTACACAGGTCGCCGGAGTCGAGCCCCGCGCCGATCCCGGTGACGGTGAGCGTCCCGTCGGTGCTGAACGACTCCTCCGAGCCGTCGGCCAGCGACATCCCTGCCCAGCAGGCTCCCACCACGGCGGCCCCGAGACCGGCGCCGATCGCGAGGACGGCGCCGCGCGGCAGCCGCGACCAGCGGGAGGCGGACGCGGCCGGCGGGTGGCCGGGCGCGGGGGCCGGTTCCTCGGCCGTGGCCCGGTCCGTTTCGGGGGCCTCGGCCGGGGGAGGGGTGGGCTGCTGCTCGGGGGAGGACATCGTGGAACTTCCTTTCGGCACGAGGGCGCGGAGGTGTGAGGGAACGGAGGTGTGGCGAGCGGATGCGCGGCTCAGCCCCGGCCGCGCCGGTACTCGGCCAACGCCCCGCTCGCCCAGAGCGGGACCAGCCGGGGTATCTCGGCCGCCGGCACCCGGCCGCGCACGGAGCGCAGGCCGAGCTTGGCCAGGGAGTCGGCGGCCTCGTTGAGCGGGTTGCCGACGTGGGCCTTCTCGTGGACGAAGGTCAGGCCGGGCGTGTACTCGGCGTACATCTGCAGCTTGACGAGGCTGGGCCGGCGGCCCCGCGAACGCAGCCGGGTCCCGTAGCCGTCCGGCATCCGGTAGCCGCCGCCCTGCCACTCGTGCAGGAGTTCCAGGGCGTCGAGGTTGTCGACGCGCACCTCGACGGGCCGCCCGGGGCGCGCCGCGAAGATCCGCCTCAGTCCCCAGTACACGGCCCGGAGTTCGGTGACGACGACGCGGACGCGGGGCGTGGTGAGGTACTGCGGGTAGGCGTGGGCGCGCAGTCCGGTCTCGCCGGTGGTGGCGAGGTAGCCGGTGCCGACCTTGTCGCCGGCGACGGAGGCGTCCGTGGCGAGGACGATCGGCGTCCGGGGGACGGCCTTGACCGTGCCGTCGAAGTGGACTTGCGGACGGCCCTTGAGGGTGGGGCGGGGTGCGTGGGCGAGCGGGGAACGGCGGCCCATCGACGGACCCTCCTGTTCACGTCGGGCGGGTGGCGGAAGGGGGAGGGGCGGGGCGGACGGTCCGTTCCCGACGGACCGCCCGCCCCGTGTCCGCCGCGTCCCCCCACGAGCGCGGCGGCGTGTGCGGCGGCCGGTCAGCCGGTCCTGGTCCACTCCTGGCAGCCGTTGGTTTCGAAGTACTCGCCCTTGTTGACCGTCACCCGGCCCTGACCCTGGAGGTTCGCGTTGGCGATGATCGCGCCGAACTCCCCGGAGGCGTTCTCGGTGCGCGCCCAGTAGCAGTTCTCGATGATGCTGCCCTTCGCGGGCCCGGCGGTCTTGTACGTACCGGCCTGCATGTCCTCGCCGACGAGGTACTGGCCGTCGCCCTCGACCGTGGCGGCCGCTCCGGGCTTCTTGGCGGGCTTCGGCGTGACCGCGACCTTCTCGGTGACCGTGACGGCCGGCTCCGGTTCACCGGGCTCGGCGGGCGCGGCCGCGGTCCTGGTGACGGTGACGGCCGGGGCGGGAGCGGCGGAGCCGTCCTTGCCGCCGGACTCCCCGTCGCCGCCGATGCCCGCGCCGATCACGAGGGCGACGAGCGCGGTCGCGCCGTGGGTGAGCCAGGCCTTGCGGCGCGACGGCTCCGGCCCCGCGGGCGTGCCCGCCGGAGGCTGCCCGGTGCCGGCCGGCGGGACCGGCACCGGCGGTACGGCGCCCCAGCTCGGCGCGTTCCCGGAACCGGCGGGACCGGGGGTGCTGGGCGGTGTCGAGGGCGGGTGGCTCATCGCGGTGGTCCTCCGGTTCGGCGTCGTGGCGCTTGCTGGTCACAAGGTGCCCGCCGTTCCGGTGACGCGGTCAAGAGATCACTGATAACCCGTATTATCAGATGGGTTTCTCTTCGGGTTCCGCCCTCGCTGTAGATTGCTGACGTCCGTCCCGCTGAAGAGGGGTGGACCGAGAGGCGGGGAGGCCGGCCTCAGTGACCCGGGGGAGAGGGGGCACGTCCGATGACGACGCACACGACCGCGAAGACGCCCTCCGTCATCCTGCCCGAAACCCCGGCCTGGCGGATCACCTATGCCGAGATCGCCGCCCTCGCCCAGGTCAAGCGCCCGGTACCCACCACCTGGGCCCGCCGCCACCCCGACTTCCCCGCGCCCGTCGCCCACGAGGACGGTCGTCCCCTGTTCGACGCCCGCGCGGTCGTCGACTGGCTCGCCTCCACCGGCCGCGGCAACACCGACCCCCGCCGGCTCCGCGCCGAGCTCGCCCTGCACACCCTGGCCGCCTGGCGCACCCCGGCCCTGTCCGCGTCCGTCCTGCTCGGCGCGCTGACCTCCCTGGCCTGCCTGCACCAGCAGCTCGACGCCCCCGTCGCCGACGGCCGCCCCTGGCCCACGCTCCTGGAACGGGCCGCCGACCTCGACCCCGACGACCGCTTCCTCCTTTCCGAACTGCGGGCCCTGCCCGACCCCGACCGCACCGGCCCGGCCCTCGCCCACCTCGCCGACGAACTGATCGACGCCGCCTACAACCCCGCCGAGGCCTTCGACTGGATCCTCCAGGCCCGCCACCGCCTCGGCTCCCACGACCCGGCCGCCGACGGGCCCACCCCGGCCGTGGTCCGTGCCCTCGCCGCGCTCTCCGGCGTCGACACCCTCGACGAGGGCGCGGTGATCGCCGTCCCGCACGCCTGCTGCGGCGACCTCCCGGCCGCCCTCCACGACCGCGCCGCCGAGGACTCCGGCCACGTCTACCTCGCCGCCGACCCCGACCCGGCCCGCGTGCGCCTGGTCCGCCGGCGGATGCTGGTGCGCGGGGTGTACGAGTTCCGGCTCGACGTCGTCGAGGGCGAGGAACTGACCGCCGACGAGTGGGGCTACCCGCACCTCCTCGTCTGCGCCCTCCCCTACGAGGCCGCCGAGACCCGCGACGCGAAGGCGGTCCTGGACCAGATCGCCGCCCTCACCGACTACCTCGACACCGGAGCCACCGCCGTCGTCCTCGGCCCCGCCGACGTCCTCACCGGCCCCCTCGCCCGGCACGGCGACGCCGACCGCCTGCGCCGCTCCTTCCTGAAGCCCGGTTTACTCAAGGCGGCGATCAGCCTCCCCGACGGCGCCTACGCCTACCGCCCCGGCTACCGCACGGCGGTCTGGGTCCTCGCCCGCGTTCCCGAGGAACAGCGCACGGGTCTCGTTCTCCTCGCGGACTACTCCGCCCGGCCACTGACCGAGCCCGTCCTCGACGCCCTCGCCGAGGACATCGCCATCTGGCGCGCCTCCGGGTGGACCCCCGACCCGCGTCACGAACCGCGCCACGCCGCCATCGTCCACGGCGCCGACCTGGACGGCAGTCCCGGTGCCGCGTTCACCCCGCAGCACCGCACGGCCACGTCCCGGCACCTGCGGACGGTGGTGGAACGCCCGGCGGTCGTCGCGGACCTGGAGCGCCGCCTGGGCGAGCTCCACGAACGTGCGCGGGCCGGCGAACTCCGGCTGCGGGCCCGGGCGGAACTGCGCCCGGAGAACCAGCCGGTACGCCGTACGTCCGTCGGCCGCCTCCTGCGCGTCCGCCGCCTGCGCCGCCGCCCCGGCCACCGCTTCGCCCCCGAACACCTCACCCCCGAGGGCCACTACACGGTCCTCACCCCCGAGGAGATCCTCGGCACCGCCCGCATCGGCGGCCGTCGCATCGACCGGGGCATCCTGCTCACGGCGTATGAGCACGCCCAGTTCACCGAACCCGGGGACCTCGTCGTCACCGCCCACCCGCACTTCGGGGTGTACGTCGACGTGGAGGGCCTCTCGCTGGTCGCGGCCCCGGCCCGCATCCTGCGCGTCCACCCCGACGCCGACCCGCCGGTACGGCCCCGGGTGCTGGCCGCGCTGCTGCGGGCGGCGGCGGGGGAGCACGCCCGCACCAGCGGCGCCGTGCGCGCCTCCCGCCGCATCGAGGACCTGGTCGTCCCCGATCTGAGCAGCGCCGAGGCCGACCTGTACGAGGCCGTCCTCGCCGAGATCGAGAGCCGGGCGGCGTTACTGCGCGAGCAGACGGCCGCGCTCGACGACCTGACCCGCGTGATGGCGGCCGGCATGACCGACGGCACGCTCACCATCCAGCCACTTCCGCACACCGACACCCACTGAAGGAGACGGTCCACCACATGCCTGCACGTAAGGGCAAGCCCGCCGATCAGGCGGAACTGTTCAGCGCCTCCACCGCCAAGGAGATCCAGGACATCCTCTGGAAGGCGGCGGACAAGCTCCGTGGCTCCATCGACGCCGCCCAGTACAAGGAGTTCGTCCTCGGCCTGATTTTCCTGAAGTACGTCTCGGACGCCTTCGAGGAGCGCCGGGGCGAGCTGGCTGCGGAGCTGGCGGACGACGGCATCACCGAGGACCGGATGGAGGACTTTCTGGAGGACCGCGACGAGTACACCCGCGACAACGTCTTCTGGGTCCCCGAGACCGCCCGCTGGTCCTGGATCGCCGCCAACGCGAAGGCCCAGGGCGTCGGCAAGCTCCTCGACGAGGCGATGGACGCCATCATGCGGGAGAACGCCTCCCTCACCGGTGTCCTCCCCAAGATCTTCAACCAGGACCGCGTCGACCAGAAGCGCCTCGGCGAACTCGTCGACCTCATCAGCGACGCCCGCTTCGGCGGCAACGAGGAGAGGCCGGCGCAGGACCTGCTCGGCGAGGTGTACGAGTACTTTCTCGGCAACTTCGCCCGTGCCGAGGGCAAGCGGGGTGGAGAGTTCTACACCCCGCAGTCCGTGGTGCGGTTGATCGTGGAGATTCTGGAACCGTACCAGGGGCGCGTGTACGACCCGGCATGCGGTTCAGGTGGCATGTTCGTGCAGGCGGCCAAGTTCATCGAGGCGCACAGCGGGCGAGGCCACAAGGCCGACATCTCCGTCTTCGGCCAGGAGCTCAACGAGCGTACATGGCGCCTGGCCAAGATGAACCTCGCCATCCACGGCATCGACGGCAACCTCGCCGCCCGCTGGGGCGACACCTTCGCCGACGACAAGCACGCGGACCTGAAGGCCGACTTCGTGATGGCCAACCCGCCCTTCAACATCAAGGACTGGGCGAGGGACGAGACGGACCCGCGATGGAAGTACGGGGTCCCGCCGAAGAACAACGCCAACTACGCCTGGCTCCAGCACATGATCTCTAAGCTGGGGGAGAAGGGTACGGCCGGCATCGTCCTGGCCAACGGCTCGATGAGTTCCCAGTCCAGCGGCGAGGGCGAGATCAGGCAAGCGCTGATCGAGGCGGACCTGGTGGCGTGCATGGTCGCGCTGCCTTCGCAGCTCTTCCGTACGACTCAGATCCCGGCGTGCCTGTGGTTCCTGTCCAAGGACAAGTCCCCCCAAGGCGCCCGGCGGTTCGACGACCGACGTGGCGAGATCCTGTTCATCGACGCCCGCGGGATGGGCGAGATGGTGGACCGGACAGAGCGCGTATTCACGGAGACCGACCTCAGGAGAATTGCCGACACCTACCACGCGTGGCGCGGCACGGCGTCGGCGCGCGAGGCCGGGCTGACGTACAAGGATGTGCCGGGCTTCTGCTGCTCGTCCGACCTGGAGAAGGTACGGCAGCACGGGTATGAGCTCTCGCCGGGAACGTACGTGGAGGCGGTTGCGGACGACGAGGAGAAGATCGAGGTCATTGCCGAGCGGGTCAATGACCTGACAGGCCAGTTGTATGAGCTCTTCGATAAGTCTGGCGAACTGGAGAAGGCGGTTCGCGAGCAGCTCGGGAGGGTCCATGTCTGACTGGCGACGCGTTACTGTCACAGATGTCGCAGTCCCCAAGGGATTGGTGGGTGGGCCTTTTGGTTCCTCTCTTGGAAGCAAGGACTATGTTGCGGCTGGCGTGCCTGTGATCCGAGGATCGAACCTCGGGTCCCTGGGTACCTTTGATGCACGCGACTTCGTTTACGTGACTCCGGAGAAAGCCAACGGACAGTTGGCACGCAACCAGGCCAGGCCTGGAGATGTGGTCTTCACGCAGCGAGGGACCCTTGGCCAGGTTGGCATTGTTCCGGCAGAGCCGCATGACTGTTACGTGATCTCTCAGAGCCAGATGCGGCTTCGCGTGGACAGGTCTGTCACCACACCTGAATTTGTCTATTATCAATTCAGATCGCCTGAGATGGTGAGGAATATTCATAGTCGGGCGATCACTGCCGGTGTGCCTCATATCAACTTGGGCATTCTGGCCTCCTTGGGATTCGTGCTTCCACCGCTGGAAGTGCAGCAGGATATCGTGACGGTACTCGGAGCGCTGGACGCCAAGATTGCTGTCAACGAGCGAATCGCGGCAACGGCCCTGGAGTTGGGTTCGGCGAAGTTCCGACTTCTCCGTGAATCAGCCACCGAAACGACCACCGTGGGTGACTTGGTCGAATTGAAGTACGGGAAGGCGCTCCCTGCGGCGCGTCGTGTGGCTGGAGATGTCCCTGTGTTCGGCAGTGGGGGTGTCAGTGGCTCCCATGACGAACCCCTGGTGAAGGGGCCAGGTGTCATTATCGGTCGCAAGGGGACTGTCGGCGCCGTATATTGGTCAGAGGTCGACTTCTTCCCGATTGACACCACCTTCTATGTTGTGTGTGCGAATGGAAGAGTGTCCTTGGAGTACATGTATTTCGCTCTCAAAGGTCTTGGGCTGGAACACATGAACTCTGACTCCGCTGTGCCGGGCCTTAATCGAGAAAGAGCTCGATCGCTGTCGCTTCGGATTCCGGAATCGGACGCCGTGCAGGAGTTCACAGCTGACGTGGGGAACCTCTTCCGGCTGCAGCGCAGCCTTGAGGAAGAAAGCCGCACCCTTGCCACCCTCCGCGACACCCTCCTCCCCCCACTCATGTCCGGCCGCCTCCGCGTCAAGGACGCCGAAAAGATTGTCGAGGACGCCACATGACGACGCGCCACGACGGAAACGAGCCCGACGACAGAACCCACCGCCGTCCCACCGAAGCCGACTGGGAGCTGCTCGCCCTCGACGAGCTGGCCGAGCTGGCCTGGCAGCCGGCCTCCGGTAACGCGTTCGCACCCGGTTCCGACCACCGGAAGTCCTGGGACGACCTGATCCTCTACCCGGACCTTCAGGAGGCGATCGAGCGGCTGAACCCGGACCTGCCCCCGGACGCCGTCCGTGAAGCCGTGGCGACCGCCGCCACCCCCGGCTCCCAGGACACCTACGAGGAGAACCGGGCCGCCCACCGCCACCTCACCACCGGCATCCGGTCCGTCACCTACACCGACTCCCACGGCGCCGAGCACAACCCCACCATCCGCCTCCTCGACCTGACCGACCCGGACGCGAACACCTACCGCGCCCTCAGCCAGGTCACGGTGATCGACGGCGACAGGAACCGCCGCTTCGACGTCATCCTGTACGTCAACGGCCTGCCCCTCGCCGCCATCGAGCTGAAGCGCGCCGGCGACGAGGACGCGACGCTCCAGACGGCCCACGCCCAGGTGGCCCGGTACGTCCAGGAGTTCCCGACCGCCTTCCGCTACAACACCGTTGTCCTGCTCTCCGACGGCATCACCGCGAAGTACGGCACGCCGTTCACGCCGTACGAGCACTTCGCCCCGTGGAACACGGACGAGTTCGGCGCCCGCGTCGACCCGCTGACCGCCGACGGTTTCTCGGAGTCGGGACAGAACCTGGCGCTGCACGGTCTGTTCACCCAGTCCCGCTTCCTCGAACTGATCCAGTCCTTCGTCAACTTCGTCCCGTCGAAGCGGATGAAGCGGATCGCGAAGCCGCACCAGTACCACGCGGTCACCCGTGCCGCCGACGCCGTCCGCACGGCCTCGGCCAGCGACGGCAGGGCCGGCGTCGTCTGGCACACCCAGGGGTCGGGCAAGTCGGAGGAGATGGTCCTCACCACGACCATGGTGATGCGGGACCCGGCCCTGCTGAACCCCACCGTCGTGGTCGTCACCGACCGCACGGACCTCGACGACCAGCTCTACTCGACGTTCCAGGAGAGCGAGATCCTCCCGGAGACGCCCAAGCAGGTCGTCACCCGCGCCGAACTCCGGGAGGAGCTCGCGGCGAAGAGGACGGGAGGGATCCTCTTCACCACGCTCCAGAAGTTCGGCAAGACCAAGGAGGAGCGGGAATCGGGTACCGATCACCCGATGCTCTCCGACCGCCGGAACATCGTCGTCATCGTCGACGAGGCCCACCGCAGCCACTACGACGACCTCAAGGGCCTCGCCCGCCACCTGCGCGACGCGCTCCCGCACGCCACGCTGCTCGCCTTCACCGGTACGCCGATCTCGGAGGAGGACCGCGACACCCGCGAGGTGTTCGGCGACTACATCGACGTCTACGACCTCAAGCGGGCCGCCGACGACGGCGCGACCGTGAAGGTCTACCACGAGAGCCGCGTGATCCAGCTCGTCCTGGACCGCGACGTCGACCCGACCGCCATCGACGAGGAGGCCGACCGCATCACCGACGGCCTCGACGACACCGAGCGCCGCCGCGTCGAACAGGCCGTGGCGACGATGAACGCCATGTACGGCGCGCCGGCCCGCATACGGGACCTGGCCGCCGACCTGGTGGAGCACTGGGAGGCGCGTCGGGAGCGGATGAAGCCGTTCGTCGGTGCCTCCGAGTCGGGCGGGGCGCCCGGCAAGGCGATGGTGGTGTGCGCGACCCGCGAGATCTGTGTCCGCGTCTACGACGCACTGCGCGAGCTGCGCCCCGAGTGGCACAGCGACGAGTTCGAGAAGGGCACGATGAAGATCGTCTTCTCCTCGAACTCCCGCAAGGACTCGGACGAGCTGCTCGCCCACGCGCTGACCGACAGCCGCCGCAAGGCCGTCATCAACCGGGCCAAGGACCCCGACGACGAGCTGGAGCTGCTCATCGTCAACAACATGCTGCTGACCGGCTTCGACGCCCCGCCGGTCCACACCATGTACCTGGACCGGCCGCTCAAGGGCGCCAACCTGATGCAGGCCCTGGCCCGCGTCAACCGCCGTTTCCGCGGCAAGGAGGACGGCCTCCTCGTCGGCTACGCCCCGCTGACGGAGAACCTCCAGCGGGCCATCGCCGAGTACACCGAGGCCGACCGGCGCGACCGCACCCTCGGCCAGGACGTCGAGCGCGCACTGGACGAGCTGCGCAACGAGTACGACGTCCTCACCGGCATCCTGCGCGGCTTCGAGTGGGAACCCCTGCTCGACCGCCCCGGCCCCCGCGCCTTCGTCGACGCCGCCCTGAAGACCGCCAACCACCTGCGCGACCCCCGCACCCAGGGCAACAACCCCGACCTGCTCGACGACCCGCGCCAGACCCTGGGCCGCCGCTTCCGCGACCACGCCTACCGGCTGGAGCGCTTCTGGGCGCTGGCGGGCAGCTCGAAGGAGGTAGGGGAGCGGTTCGCGGGCACGCCGGCCTGGAAGCGGCACATCCAGTTCTTCGTCGAGGTCCGCGCCTACATGGCCAAGCTGGACGCCATGGAGCGCGAGGCACGCGGCCTCCCGGTGGCCCGCGACGTCGAGCTGTACCTCTCCCAGCTCACGTCGTCCGTCGTGGAGACGGGCGGAGTGACGGACCTGTTCGCCGAGGCCGGGCTGGAGACCGCCGACCTCACCCACCTCACCGACGCGCTCGTCGCCCAGCTCCAGCAGAGCGACACCCCGCACCTGGCGGCCGAGGCGCTGCGGCGGCTCGTCGAGCGGAAGATGCGCGAGGTCACCCGGCACAACATCGTCCGGCAGACCACGTTCTCCGAGCGGCTCCAGGACCTGATGGTGCGCTACATGCGCCAGCAGTACACCAGCGCCGAACTCATCGCCAAACTGGTCGAGATGGCCAAGGAGGTCGCCGCCGACGCCCGGCGCGGCGAAAAGTTCGACCCGCCCCTGAACTGGCGCGAACTCGCCTTCTACGACGCCGTCGCCGACCACGGCACGGCCCGCTCGCTCATGGGCGACGAGGTCCTGGCGGGTATCGCCCGCGAACTGGTCACCGAGGTCCGGCGCCAGCTCAAGCCCGACTGGATCGCCCGCGAGTCCGTCCGCGCCCGCCTGCGCAGCACCATCAAGCGCCTCCTGGCCCGCAACAACTACCCGCCGGACCAGCAGAAGGACGCCATCGACCTGGTCCTCCGCCAGATGGAGCACTTCGCCAACGAGTGGTCCACCAACGGAGAGGCCGGCGGCTGAGCTGTCCGCCCACAGCCCCTCACGTCCGAGCGAGGGCTGTTCACCGAAATCACCGGAACTTCTGAAGGGCAGGTTCATTTCATGGCGGGTAAAGAGATGGAAGACCCGGGGTCGCATTTCTCCACAGTGCTGGTCGCTGCGGCGAAACTTCCGGGTGTGCGTATCAACAGAGAGACGTACCTTCGGAAGGCGCTGTCCCGCCACTGCTCCGAAGAGCAGATCAAGGCAGCGATCGAGGAGACCCCGGCGGCGGCGGGTATCCCCCTCGACATCCTGGAGAAGGCGGCCAACGACTCCATCAAGTACGAGACCGCCAAGGTCAGCGCCGCCTCCGCGGCAGCCGGACTGCCCGGCCTGGTATTCCTGCCCGCCACCGTCCCCGCCGACCTGGCTCAGTACATGGGTCACATGCTGCGCGTCGCGCAGAAGCTCGCCTACCTCTACAGCTGGCCCGACCTGTTCTCCGGCGACGAGATGGACGACGCGACCGAGGGAGTGCTCACACTCTTCGTCGGCGTGATGTTCGGCACCCATACGGCGACCACTGCGATCGGGAAGGTCGCGGAGGAGATGTCGAAGCACGTCGCCAAGAGCCTTCCCAAGAAGGCACTCACGAAGGGGATCGTCTACCCCCTGGTGAAGAAGATCGCGCGTCACCTCGGCCAGGAGATCACGAAGCAGACCTTCGCAAGGACCCTCTCCAAGGCAGTCCCCGTCGTCGGAGCCGTTGTTTCCGGCGGGCTCACGTTCGCGACCTTCCGACCCATGGCGAAGAAGCTGAAGAACCACCTCGCCGAGCTGGACATGACGAAACCCGCCCCGCGGGTCGAGGACTTCGAGGTCGTGCTGGAGCGCGAGCCCTCCGCCACGGACTACGTCGAGCGGTCCGACGGGGACGACGCTGCATCCAAGTAGAGAGCCCTCAGCTGACGCATCCGGGCCCTCGGGAGCCCGGATGCGTCAGCTACGGCCCAGCCTCAGACGCGCCGTTCCGACGAGGTCAACCCGATGAGGCCCGCCCATGCCTCACGGGAGACAGTGAGTACGGGACCGGCGTCAGCCTTCGAGTCCCGGACGTGCACAACTGCTGTAGCAGACGCGACCTCTACACAATCGCCGCCCTCGGTTCCGCTGTAGCTGCTCTTGAACCAGGCCAGGTCCGAGGCGACGGTCGAGGACTCAGTGTTGTTCATAGTGATCCCAGCAACCCTTCGATGAGCTCCAGCGACTCTCGCGGACTGAGAGCCTGAGATCGGATAATCCCATAGCGGGCGGCAGCCAGAACCCCTTGCTCAGGGTCGGTCTGTAGAGAGCCGATCCCTTGTGCCTCGGCGTACACGAACTTTTTGCCGTCCTTCCGAGTCACAACGGTGAACGGTCCGTTCACACCGGCATTGTCCTCGCGGTCGACCGGCATGACCTGAATCTCGACGTTGCGCCTCTGTCCGATCAGCAGCAGGTGCTCCAACTGCCCGCGCAGCACGGACGTGCCTCCGTAAGGGCGCCGCAGGATTGCCTCGTCGAGTACGAAACTCAGTAGCGGGGCAGGCCGACGATCGAAGATGTCTCGCCGGGCCAACCGGGCCGTCACTCGCTGCTCGATGGTTTCCTCGTCCAGGGGAGGCCGCCTCATGGCGAGCAGCGCCCTCATGTACTCCTCCGTCTGAAGCAGCCCTTTGACCACTAGGGTGTCGTAGGCGACCAGCTCAACGGCCTCCTTCTCCAGCACCGCCATCCCCTGGAAGAACCCCGGATACTGAGCCCGCTCCACCTGCTCCTTCCACAGGCACAGCAACCCGCCCGCCCCCAGCACCTCATCCGCCCGCTCGATCGTTCTCGGCGTCGGAATCCTCCGCCCCTGCTCGAACGACGCGATGGTGGACGCCGAGTACCCGAGCCGCCGGCCGAACTCCTCGCGCTCCAGCCCCTCCCGCACCCGCAGCGTCTTCATGGTCTGCCCGAACGCGACCACGACACCCCGCCCGGCCTCGTCCTCCGGCCGCCGCCCGGTTCCGCCGTCGTTCCCCCACCCGTCCCCGAGACGCACGACCGCCGCTCCCGCGCCGCCGCCGTCGCCCCCGCCGTGCTCACGCTCCCCGGGAACCGCCTCGGCCCCGGCCTCCGCACCCGTGCGCTCCGCCATGTCCACCACCGCCTTCTCTCGCTCAACGCCCCCGCAAGGGACGCCGTCACGGCGCGCAGCTCCGACACGCGCGTACACCACGGGTACAGCCGCCCCCTGTCGCTGCGTCACCACTGGTCACGCTACGCGACCGACGGGACCGTGGGAGGCGTGACGACGAAACCCACCAACCCCACCGACACCACCCAACCCGCCACCCCCTGCGCCCTCTTGAAGGCGTCCTCGCCACCGGGCCCCGACTTCGGGATGCGCTTCACCTCCACACCGCGCGGAGCCCGTCTCGCCCGCCGCCTCGCGGCCGTCCGCCTGGACGCGTGGGGCATCCCGTACGGCACCGACCCGCACGACGCGATCGTGCTGATCGTCGCCGAACTCACCGCGAACGCCGTGAGCCACGGCCACGTGCCCGGCCGGGACTTCCACCTCCGCCTCCACACCACCCTCGACGGCCGCACCGTGCGCGTCGAGGTCACCGACACCCGCACCGAACGCCACCCCCGCCGCCCCGCCCTTCCCGAGAACGCCGCCGGCGTCGAGGAAACCGGCCGCGGACTCCTCCTCGTGTCGCAGCTCGCGACCCGCTGGGACTGGCGCCCGCGCCCGGACGGCCCGGGCAAGACCGTCTGGGCGGAGTACGTGCTTTCGTCACGGGGGGCGGTGATGGTGTCGTTCGACGCGGAGGGAGCCGCCTGGACGGGTACGTACCCGTACCCGTATCCTCGGGGGTGACTGAGGAGGCCTGTATGCCTGACGCCAACATCCGTATCCCTGCCGAAGCCCGCGACCGGCTCGCTCGGATAGCGTCCTCCGAAGGCATGTCACTTCGGGGCTACCTGTCCCACCTCGCGGAGACCCTGCTCACGCCCGAGGAACGAGCCGCCCGCGCCGACCAGGCGCGCACCGCCTTGCGGGCATGGAACGGTTATGACCCGAGTGCGAGTGAGCAGGCCGAACTCGACGCAGAACTGGACCGGCGGCTCCGTGAGGCGGGAGCCAGGTGACCGAAGCTGTGCACATCGTTCTGGACGAGACGGCGATGGTGGCGGTGGGCCGGGGCAATGTGCTCGCCTCGCGCCTGATCCACCGTGCGCATTCCGAGGCGGGCTGGTTCCTTTACGCCCCGGTATGCGCGCTGGTGGAAGCCGATCGCGTGCGGCCTGGAACGGCGGAGCACCTCGCCGCGCTTCCCGGCATCGCGTTGCTGGACCTGGATCTGCCCGCCGCGCTCGCCGTGGCTCGCGAGACGTCCTGGGCTCCCGCCCACACCCGATACGCGGCCGAGCCGACGGCGGAGCGGCCGAACGGAGCCGTGATCGCCACGACAGTGCCTGACGTGTGGAAAGGGCAGCCCGTACGGGTGATCGACCTCAACGGTTGAGGTCAGCCGGCGCACTCCGGACGGCTGGGAGGGCAGCGGAGCCGGCACGGCTCCGGGGGCGGACTGAGGGGCCGGGTGCCGGTGCCGCCCGGCGTCGGCGGACCACCCGGGCGGGGCAGGAGGGGCCCCTTCCGGATCAAAGGGGGACAGGCCTTCGACGTCCGTGCCGAGGCCATGGCCCGCTCCGGGACCAGGACCGCGAGCCGGCGCGTCCGCTCACGCCCCGCTCCGGGTGAGTGCGCTCCAGCCCTGTTCCAGGAGGTCGAAGGCCCGGTCGACGACCTCGCGGGGGGTGTCGTGGGGGTAGGCCGCGCGGGGGGCTTCGAGGGCGAAGTGGGCCAGGGCGGTGCAGGCGGGGTCGTCCGCGGGGAGGCCGCTCTCCTCGGCGATGACCCGGGCGAGCGCGGTGGTGTGGCGCAGCCACATCTTCTGGGCGTAGTCGCGCAGTGCGGGGGTGCGGGCCACCAGGTCGGTGAAGGCGGTGAAGCGGGCGTCGCCGTCGGCGGAGACCAGCCGGGTGGCCAGGGCGTGTTCGCGCAGTGCGGCGGGGACGGACCGGCCCTCGGGCCGCTCGCGGACGGCCGCGAGCAGGTGGGCCTCCTGGTCGGCGTCCTCGTCGAAGACGAGGGCCTCCTTGACCGGGAAGTGCTTGAACAGGGTGGTGGTGGACACGTCGGCGGCGTCCGCGATCTCGCGGATGCCGACCTCGTCGTAGCCGCGCTCCAGGAACAGGCGCAGCGCGGCGTCGGCGATGGCCCGGCGGGTGGCGGCCTTCTTGCGCTCGCGGCGCCCCAGGGGCGCGGGGGAGGAGCCTGTCGTGGTGCCGGTCGTCGTTCTGGGCATGCCGGCACTCTATCCCCTCGGTTGCCTCGCTTCAAAAGTTGAGTTGTTGCACTTATTGAGTCGGTGTGCTTTTCTGGCGGCGGCCGTGAGGCACCGCCCGGCCCTCTTCTCCCTCCCGGGACCACACGGAACGAACGGAGCACACCGTGAACACCACCCCCGCACCCCGCATCGCCGTCATCGGCGCCGGCCCCGGCGGCCTGACCTGCGCCCGCATCCTCCAGCGGCACGGCATCACCGTCACCGTCCACGACCGCGACGCCGGCCCCGACGTCCGTGACCAGGGCGGCACCCTCGACCTGCACGCCGACAACGGCCAGGTCGCCCTGCGCGAAGCCGGTCTCCTGGAGGAGTTCTTCCGGCTGGCCCGCCCCGAGGGGCAGGAGATGCGCCAGCTGGACCCGGCCGGCACGGTCCTCTTCCACCACGTCCCCGAGCAGGGCGAGCGGTTCAAGCCGGAGATCGACCGCGGCCGGCTGCGTGACCTGCTGCTCGACTCGCTCCGGCCCGGCACCGTGCGCTGGAACCACACCCTGCGGGCCGTCGACGGCCCCGCCGAGGGTCCCCGGCGGCTGCGCTTCACCGACGGCACCACCGTCGAGGCCGACCTCGTCATCGGCGCCGACGGAGCCTGGTCGACGGTCCGCCGCGCCCTCTCCGGGGCCACTCCCGAGTACAGCGGCGTGAGCTTCCTGGAAGCCTGGTTCCACGACGTCACGACCCGGCACCCCGACATCGCCGAACTCGTCGGCCAGGGCAGCGCCGCGGCGGCCGACGGCGAGCGCGGCCTGTTCGCCCAGCGCAACGGCGGCGACCACATCCGCGTCTACCTCATCCAGCGCGTCCCGGCCGACTGGATCACCGCCGGAGGCCTCTCCCTCCAGGACACCGACGGCATCCGCGCCCACCTCCTGGAGCGCTACCGCGACTGGTCACCCCGCCTGCGCCGGCTGATCACCGACAACGACGGCCGCTACGTCGACCGCCCGATCTTCGCCCTTCCCGTCCCGCACACCTGGGAGCACAACCCCACGGTGACCCTGCTCGGCGACGCCGCCCACCTCATGCCCCCGCTCGGCGTCGGCGTCAACCTCGCCCTGCTCGACGCCTGCGAACTCGCTCTGGCCCTCGCCCGCCACGACACCGTCGGCGAAGCCGTCCGTGCCTACGAGGAGACCATGCTTCCCCGCTCCACGGAGACGGCCCGGCTCCTCGACGGCGCCGCCGCCGGGCTCCTCTCCACCGAGCTGCCCGACTTCGCCACCGCCGACCACCACTGATTCCCGGGACGGGCCGGGCGGCGGCCGGGGCCCGTCACTCCCGCCCGATCAGGAACACCTGGTCGTCGCCGCGTTCCGCGCAGGGCTCCGTCCCGACCGCCGCGCCCGCCTCCCGCGGCATCATCAACGGCTACGTCATCAAGCTGTCCGACAAGAAGTGCAGCAAGGGCACCAAGCGCACCGAGCTGTTCGTGCACAGCGAGACGAAGCCGAACGGCAGGCAGGGCACCATCGGGTCCGAGCGCTGGGGCGGCACGGGCGACTACTGCTCCAACGGCTGCGTCAAGCTGAAGCCGGCCGACATCAAGGACCTCTTCGCCAAGGCCGGGCGCTACGGCCGGCCGAAGACGCTGTACGTCGTCAAGTAGGCCGCGTGGAGGCCGCCGTCGGCGGCCGGCGGGAGTCCGCGGGCCGGCGCGGGCTCCCCACCACGGCGAACCGCGCCCCCTCCGGGTCCGCCACCAGGGCGGCCCTGCCGTGGTCCCCGTCGCGGGCCGGTGCGAGGACCCGGCCGCCCAGGCGGCGGACCCGCTCCACCGCGTCGTCGGCGTCGGCGACCGCGAAGTACGTCGTCCAGTGCGGACCCCGGTCCCGGGGAAGGGCGGCGCCCACGCCGTGGACACCGGCCACGGGACGGCCGCGCAGGCGCAGGGTGACGTGATCGGGGCCGGCGGAGGGCGCCGCCGGCTCCTCGTCGTAACCGAACACGGTCGTGTAGAACGTGGCGACGCCGGCCGCCGCGAAGGTCGTCAGCTCGTTCCAGGCGGGCGTGCCGGGCACACCGGTGACGGCGGCGCCCGGGCCCGCGGCCGCCTGCCGGACGCCGAAGACGGCGCCGCTCGGGTCGGAGCCGATCGCCAGCCGGCCGGTGTCGTCGGCGTCCAGCGGGCCCACCCCGACGGTGCCGCCGCACGACCGCACCGCCTCCGCCGTCAGGTCCGCGTCGTCCGAGGCGAAGTAGGGCGTCCAGGCGACCGGCAGATCGCGGTCCGGCGGCAGCACGCCGACACCGGCCACCTCGTGCCCGTCGAGCAGGGCCCGTACGTACGGGCCGGGTTGCCGAGGGCCGGGACGGAACTCCCAGCCGAACAGCGCCTCGTAGAACTCCCCGGTCGTCTCCAGGCCGTGCACCATCAGGCTCGCCCAGCAGGGTGTGCCGGGCGCGTGCCGTGCGGGCGCCCCGCCGTTCGGGCGGGCGCTGCCCCGTGCGTCGGTCATGTCGTCGCTCTCTCCTCGGCCGTGTGGGGCGGCCGTCGTCCTCTCGCGTCCAGGCGCATCGTTCCCGCGCCGCCGTCGACACGGTACGCGCTCGGTCCGGTACGCACCGTGACGGGTCCCGCCCGGCCGAGCACAGTAGCCGGGCGGGAACGGATCGGCCACCCCGTGCGCGAGGATGGTGGCCATGAACGCCATCATCTCCGCATCCGAACTCGCGAGTGCGCTGGCGGGCCCCCGCCCGCCGGTGCTGCTCGACGTCCGCTGGCAGCTCAGCACGGCGAAGGCGGCCGGTGAGCCGCCGTTCGACGGGCGGGCCGCGTACGAGGCGGGGCACCTCCCCGGCGCCGTCTTCGTCGACCTCGACGAGGAGCTGGCGTCCGCGCCGGGCGAGCGCGGACGCCATCCGCTCCCGGACCTCGAGGTGTTCGGCGCCGCGATGCGGCGGGCGGGCGTGTCGTCCGCCGTGCCGGTGGTCGTGTACGACGGGGGGCTGGGCTGGGGCGCCGCCCGCGCGTGGTGGCTGCTGCGCTGGACGGGTCACCCGGACGTGCGGGTCCTGGACGGCGGGTTGCCGTCCTGGGAGGGGCCGTTGGAGACCGCGGTGCCGCGGCCGGCCGCGGGCGACTTCGTGCCGGTGCCGGCGGAGACCGGGCTGCTCGACGCCGACGGCGCGGCGGCGCTGGCGCGTTCGGGGGTCCTGCTGGACGCCCGCGCGGGGGAGCGGTACCGCGGTGAGGTGGAGCCGATCGACCGGGTCGGCGGACACATTCCGGGCGCGGTCTCGGCGCCCACCACGGAGAACGTCGGCGCCGACGGCCGTTTCCTGTCCGCGGGGGAACTGGGCGCCCGGTTCGGGGCGCTGGGCGTGTCGCAGGGCTCACCGGTCGGCGTGTACTGCGGCTCGGGCGTCTCCGCCGCGCACGAGGTGCTGGCGCTGGCGGTCGCGGGCATCCGGGCGGAGCTGTACGTGGGTTCCTGGTCGGAGTGGTCGTCCGACCCCGGGCGGCCGGTCGCGGTGGGACCGGAGCCGCGGTAGACCGCCGAGCAGCGCGCCGAGGGGCGCCCGCCGCACGGCGGG
>NZ_JBEORT010000064.1:0-40005 GCF_040302425.1 Streptomyces sp. NPDC126497 | reverse complement strand
ACGGCCCGGGCGTCACCGGTTCCGCCGCCGGGGCGTCCAGGGCGGCCCGCGACGCGGCGGGCGACCACTGCTCGCCCCGCTTGCCGGCGTCCATCGCCTCGTTGGCCAGGCGGTCGGCGTGCTTGTTGCGCTCGCGCGGGATCCACTCGTACGTCACCCGCTCCCGCGGGAGGACGCCCGCCGCCTGAGCCGCGAGCGGCTTCATCGCCGGGTGCTTGATCTTCCAGCGGCCCGTCATCTGCTCGATGACGAGCTTGGAGTCCATGCGGACGTGGACCCGCGCCTGAGGATCCAGCTCGTGCGCGGCGCGCAGGCCGGCCAGCAGGCCCCGGTACTCGGCGACGTTGTTGGTGGCGACACCGATGTACTCGGCCGCCTCCACCAGGGTCTCCCCCGTCGCCGCGTCGCTCACCACGGCCCCGTAACCGGCAGGCCCCGGGTTGCCCCGTGACCCGCCGTCCGCCTCGACGACGAACTCCCGCACCGCCGGCGCTCCCCTACAGACCGGACTCGGACGTACGCACCAGGATGCGGCGGCAGTTCTCGCAGCGCACCACCGTGTCGGGGGCCGCGGACCGGACCTCGTTCAGCTCGGTGATGGCGAGCTCCTGGCGGCAGCCCTGGCAGGTGCGGGCGTACAGCTTCGCCGCGCCGATGCCGCCCTGCTGCTCGCGCAGCTTCTCGTACAGGCCCAGCAGCGGGGCCGGCACGGAACCGGCGACGACCTCGCGCTCCTTCGTCACCGAGGCGGCCTCGCCGTCGATCTCCTCGACGGCCGCGTCCCGGCGGGCGGTCGCGTCGTCGATCCTCCCCTGCACGGAGCCGACCCGCTCGGTCAGTTCGGCGACCCGCTCCTGCGCGGACTCGCGGCGCTCCATGACCTCCAGGACGACGTCCTCCAGGTCGCCCTGCCGCTTGGCGAGGGAGACGATCTCGCGCTGCAGGTTCTCCAGGTCCTTCGGCGAGGAGACGGCTCCGGAGTCGAGGCGCTTCTGGTCACGGGCGGCGCGCTGGCGCACCTGGTCGACGTCCTGCTCGGCCTTGGTCTGCTCGCGGGCGCAGTCGCTCTCCTCGGTCTGCGCGGCGACGAGCAGGTCGCGCAGCTGGGTGAGGTCCCGGTTCAGCGACTCGATCTCGGCGTGCTCGGGGAGCGACCTCCGCTTGTGCGCGAGCTGCTGGAGACGGACGTCGAGGTCCTGGACGTCGAGGAGTCGGATCTGGTCGGCGGGCTCGGCGTTCAGTTGGGGGCTCCAGAGGTGTCGGGATTCGAAGGGGCGCGCGAAGCGCTCCCCGGAAGGGTGGTGGCGGACGACGGGCGGGAGGAGGCCGCGTGGGCCGTCCAGGGGTCGGTGACCGTCTTCGAGACGTGGACCCGCAGGCCCCATCCGTGGCGGTCGGAGATCTCGTCGAGCTGGGACGCGGCCAGCTCGCACCAGGGCCACTCGGTGGCCCAGTGCGCCGCGTCGAGCAGCGCGAGGGGGCCCCGGGCGCGGTCCGCGACGAACTCGGACACCGGGTGGTGGCGCAGGTCCGCGGTGAGGAAGGCGTCCACGCCGGCGGCCCGGACGTGGTCGAGGAGGCTGTCGCCGGAGCCGCCGCTGACGGCGACCGTGCGGACCGGGGCGTCGGGGTCGCCGGCGACGCGGATGCCCTGCGCGGTGGCGGGGAGGCGCTCCGCGGCGAGGGCGGCGAGGTCGCGGACGGTCAGCGGGTGGACCGGCTCGCACACCCGGCCGAGGCCCCGGCGGCCCTCGGGGTCGGACGGGTCCGGCACGAGGGGCCGTACGACCCTGAGGTCCAGGGCGCCGGCGAGGGCGTCGGAGACGCCCGGGTCGGCGGTGTCGGCGTTGGTGTGGGCGACGTGCAGCGCGATGTCGTTCCTGACGAGCGTGTGCACCACGCGGCCCTTGGGGGTGGAGGCCGCGACCGTGGTCGTCCCGCGCAGGTAGAGCGGGTGGTGGGTGACCAGCAGGTCGGCGTCCAGCCTCACCGCCTCGTCGACGGTCTCCCGGACCGGGTCGACGGCGAACAGGACCCGCGTGACCTCCTGGTCGGGCTCGCCCACGACGGTGCCGACCGCGTCCCAGGACTCGGCCCGCTCGGCGGGCCACAGGTTCTCCAGCGCGGCGATGACTTCTGACAGACGGGGCACACCTGAAAGGCTACCTGGCCGTCCCGCGCGGCAGCACCGGCGTCCTGGAGCACACCCCCTCCCCTCCCTCAGGCGAATCGTTCCTGGAGCACCCTTACGTGTGAAGTGCGGGCCCACCGTTCCGCCACCCGTGCCCGCGCGACCTAGTTTCGTCACCGGAGGTGACCGAACGATGACGGTCTGTGCCATCGAACCCGCGGCGGGACACGAGGAGGGAGCCGGACGGGCGGGCTGCGCGATCAGCGCCGACGGCTCCTACGCCGCACGGCTCGCCCCGGCCGGCGACTCCCTCTTCCCGGAGCGCTGGACCCTGGACGGCCCCGAGCCCTACGCGGTGCCGCTGCCCGGCGACCGGCCCGAGGAACCCGGCACCGAGGTGCAGCCCCTGAGCGACGGGCGGGTCCTCGTCCACCGGCCGGTGGGCGGGCGGCACGCCTTCTCCCTGCTGTACCCGACCGGCCCCGGCACCGGCGAGCTGCCGCTGGGCACGGTCGAGTGCCCGGAGGAGGGCGCCCGGCTGCGGCTGCTGCCGCCCGCCCCGGGCGGGGAGCGGGCGTACGCCCTCGCCGTGGGCCGGCGGTCCACGGCGGTGTGGCGGGTGGCGGGCGGCGCGTTCGGCCCGGAGCGGCTCGCGGAGGTCCCGGGGCGCTGCTCGGGCGGGGTGTGGCTGGACCGCGAGGGGCGGATGCTGGCGCTGGACCGGGAGACCGGCGGGTGCACCAAGGCGGTCGTGGTGGACCTGGAGCGCGGCGGCGAGACGTCCCCGCTGCTGCAGATCGCCGACGGGAGCGACGACCGGGTGGTGCTCGCCGATCCGGACAGCGGGCTGGTGCTGATCCGCTCGGACGCGCCGTCACCCGGGCGGGACCGGCTGGGCTGGGGGGTGCTGGGCAGCACGCTGCCGGTGCGCTTCCCGGCGTGCCTGCGGCTGGCGGACTGCGCGGTCACGCCGTTCGCGGTCCAGCCGGGGCAGATGCTGGCGCCGGAGGGCTGCGCGGTGGCGCTGCGCATCGACGGCGCGTTCGGCAGCTGGGTCGGGGTGTGGCGGCCGGCGGAGCGGCGGGTGCACCACTTCCCGGCGCCGGAGGGGTGGCTGGCCGGGGCCGGACTGTGGACCGCGGACGGGGTGCTGCGGCTGCCGTACGCCACCGGGGCGGTGCCGTGCGGCGTGGCCACGCTGAGGGCCCCCTGGCAGGAGCGGCGGCGAGAGGGCCTGGACGTCCGTCCGGCGGCGGTCCTCGCCGAGGTTCCGGCTCCCGGCGGGCGTCCGGTGCCCGCCGGTCCCGGGCCCGCGTCCGACGGCGGGCCCGGCTCCGTCCCGGGTCCCGCGGCCGGGGGCCGGACGCCGTCCGCCGCCGCCCCCATGACCGAAGGCCGGCTCACCGGGCTCCTGCCCGGGGGCGGCGGCGCTTCCGCCGCCGCGCTCCTGTCCAGGGGGCGGCTCGCCGCCCTCGCCGGGCCCGAGCCCGCCGAGCAGCCCCCGCCGTACGCCGCGCACGTCGTCGACGGCCAACTGCGGTCCCACGGCGAGCACTTGGCCGACGAGCGGCTCACGTCCCCCGCCGACGACCCGGCGCAGGACGTCCGTCCCGTCCCCCTGCAGCAGGCACCCCTGGGACAGCTTGTAACGAAGTAGTAGCGGACGGCGTGGCCGCCTGGATCCGGGTGGTGGTGCGCCGGTTAGACTCGCCCGGCTTGTAGGAAAGATCATGTTTACGGGGTGAGTTCCTTCCGATGAACGACGTCAGCACGAACGAGCCGCAGTCCGCCGAGGACGGGCAGGTCACCGCCGGACACGGCAGGCACCGGGGCCCGGTCTCCACGCAGGACGCGGAGGCGTCCCCGCGCGGCCGGCACCGCAGGCCGGAGCAGGCGAACGAGTACGCGGGATCGGCCGCCTGACGTCACGTCGGGCGCCGGTCCGCCATCGGGTCGGGTCCCGGCCGTCACCACGACGGCCGGGACCCGGCCCGACCGGCCTTTCGGGACCGGTGCGGCCGAGGCCGTTCGGGGCGTGCGGCCGCGGGCACGCTCCCGCTCCGTCCGCAGGAACGGTTCCAGGCGCCGGAGAGGCGCTGGAGCAGGGCGTCCTGCGGGGTCCGGGAGATGCGGGCCGTGCGGGGCGGGGCGGAGCGTTCCGTCCGCGTTCAGCCCCGCGCCGTCGGCCTCCGCGGCAGCCACAGCCACATCACCACCGCGGCCGCCGCCAGGAGGGCCGTACTGGTGCGGAAGGCGTGGGCGTAGCCCTCCGTCAGGGCGTGCGGGGTGCGGGCGGTGCCCGTGCGGGCCGCAGCGATCGTCGACATGACCGCGAGCCCCAGGGAACCGCCCATCGTGCGCGAGGTGTTGACCAGCCCGGAGACCAGGCCGGCCTCCTCCGGCGCCGCGCCGGACGTGGCCAGTGAGGCCAGTGGGGTGGCGGCGACGCCCGCGCCCAGCATCATCAGGACGCCGGGGAGGAGGATCGCGGTGAGGTACGCACCGTCCACGGTCATCGTCGACTGCCAGCCGAAGCCGGCCGTCGCGATCAGCGTGCCGAGCACGGCCACGCCGCGCGGACCCGCCGTCCGCATCAGCCGGGGCGCGAGCTTGGAGCCGACGACCACCGCGAGCGAGCTCGGCGCCAGGGCCAGTCCGGCCTCCAGCGGGGTGTAACCGAGCACGTTCTGGGCGTACAGGGTCATGAAGAACCACATGCAGAACATGGCGGAGCCGCTGATGAACATCGCCGCGTTCGCCGACGCCACCGGCCGCAGCCGCAGCAGTCCGAGCGGCATCAGCGGGGCCCTGGTCCGCGCCTCGACGAGGAGGAACAGGGCGAGGAGGGCGAGCCCGGCGCACAGCGGCACCAGCGCGGCCGCCGTCGTCCAGCCCTCGGCCTCGGTCTGCGAGACGCCGTACGCGAGGGTGGCGAGACCGGCCGTCACCAGCAGCGCGCCGGGCAGGTCGAGCCGCCGTCCGTCCCCGGTCCGGCTCTCCGTGAGCCAGTGGGCGGCCCCGGCCAGCACGACCGCTCCGACGGGTACGTTGATCAGCAGCACCCACCGCCACGACAGCGCGTCCACCAGGACCCCGCCGACGAGTCCGCCGGCCGCGCCGCCGCCCGCCCCGACGGCCGTCCAGGTCGCTATGGCCCGGGCGCGGGCCGCGCCCTCCGGTACCGCCGAGGTGACGAGGGTGAGCGTGGCGGGTGCCAGGACGGCCGCCCCCAGCCCCTGCACGGCCCGCGCCAGCAGCAGGTGCCAGCCCTCCTGGGCGAGTCCGCCGGCCAGCGAGGCCAGCGTGAACAGGCCGAGGCCGACGAGGAACATCCGCTTGCGCCCGTAGAGGTCGCCGGCGCGCCCGCCGAGCAGCATGAAGCCGGCGAAGGCGATGGAGTACGCGTTCACCACCCACTGCAGGCCCCGCTCGCCGAGCGCCAGTCCGTCGCGCAGGGACGGCAGGGCGACGTTCACCACCGAGATGTCGAGGACGACGAGGAACTGGCCGGTGCAGGCGAGCGCCACCACCAGCCACAGGGGCGGTGCGGCGCGGTCGGACCGGCGGACGGGGTCGGTGGTTTCGAGCATGTGCGCCATGCTCTCAACCGGTCACCACCCCGGCATCGGCTTTTCGCCCGACGCGGACTCGGTCCCCCGTCCCGGTCCCGGACCCGCCGCCCCCGGACGGGCCGGGGCGGCGGGGCTCTCCGGTGGAGGGAGGCAGGGGTCACATGCGCGTGGAGCCGCTGGTGTCCCGGTGGTGGTCGCGCTTGTTCTTGCGGGGGATGAGCCCGGCCAGTCCCAGCAGGCCGAGCAGGCCCCACAGGCCCGCGTTGCCGCCGTCGTCGTCGTTGTCGTCGTTCTGCGCGTGCACGACCGTGGCGGCGGTCGGCTGGGCCGTCTCTTCGGCGGTCTGGCCGAACGCCGCACCGGCCGGGGCGACGGCGAGCAGGATGCCGATGGCGACGCTGCCTACGAGTTTGCGCATTGCTGCCTCCCTCATCTCAGTGGTCTCGGCAGTCGCTTTCGCATCGTCCGTAGTGCCCCTATCCGTTCCACTTCATACACGAACGCGGCAAAGGCCGGGAATTCCCTTGTCGCCCTGTCGACCGCACGTACCGGCGCCGGCCGTCCCGGCGCACGGGGTCCGGCCCCCGCGTGCCCCCCCTGGCGTGCGGCCGCGCGGTGGTACGGCAGCATGGGGCCCGTGCACACACGTACGACCTCGGGAGAGGCAAGCCCCATGTCGATGGCACCCGGGCCCGCGATCCTGGCCGCGTTCGAGGCGGCGAAGGGCTTCATGCCCGTGGACGAGGGCCTGGCCCTGTACGCGGCGGCGGCCGAGGCCGGCCGGCTGGGACTGCCCCTGCTGGAGATCGGCACCTACTGCGGCCGCTCCACGATCCTGCTCGCCGACGCGGCCCGCGCGGCCGGCGTCACCGCGCTCACCGTGGACCACCACCGCGGCAGCGAGGAGCAGCAGCCCGGCTGGGACTACCACGACCCGGAGACCGTCGACTCCGAGCTGGGCCTGATGGACACCCTCCCCACCTTCCGCCGCACCCTGCACGGGGCGGGTCTGGAGGAGCACGTGGTCGCCCTGGTCGGGCGCTCCCCCCGGATCGCCGCCCTCTGGTCCTCCCCCCTGGCCCTCGTCTTCGTCGACGGCGGCCACACCGACGAGCACGCCACCGCCGACTACGAGGGCTGGGCCCCGCACGTCGCCGAGGGCGGCCTGCTCGCCATCCACGACGTCTTCCCCGACCCGGCGGACGAGTTCACCGGCCAGGCGCCCCACCGGGTCCATCTCCGGGCCCTCGCGTCCGGCGCGTTCACCGAGGTCTCGGCCACCGGATCCCTGCGCGTACTGCGCCGCACCGGTCCGGGCATCTGACGCCGCTAGGGCCTCTCGTTTGGATCAGGTCGGCCGCGACCGACGGTGCGTCGTGGCCGACCCGAGCGGGGTTTGGTGCGTGCAGATGCAAGGCGGAGGAGGGCGCCAACGCGGAGCGTTGGCAACTGACGACAACGCGGCAGATGCGCGTGCCAAGCCCCGCGACGCCGACATGATCCAAACGAGAGGCCCTAGGGTGGCTGCGTGTCGTACACAGGTCCCGGCTTCGAACCACCCCGGCCCCGACGGTCCCGGCGCGGGCCCCTGACCGTGGCGCTCGCCGCGCTCGTGCCGGGCGCGCTGCTCGGCTGGGCGGTGTACGCGGCCGTGGGCGGGCCGGGCGACGAGGGGTCGGCGGGCGCCCCGGCCTCCGCGTCGGCCTCACCGCGTGAGCCGTCGCCGTCCGCCGGCGGCGAGGGGCCCGGCGCCTCCGCCACGGCGCAGTCCCCTCCGGCCTCCGGCCCCCTCGAGGGCAAGGTCGTCGTCATCGACCCGGGGCACAACCCGGGCAACTCCCGGCACACCGCCGAGATCAACCGCCAGGTGGACATCGGGACGAACCACAAGGAGTGCGACACCACCGGCACGTCCACCGACGACGGTTACGCCGAGGCGGAGTTCACCCTCGACGTCGCCCACCGGATGCGTTCGCTCCTCGAACGGCAGGGCGTCACCGTGATGTTGACGCAGGACGCCGACCGGCCGTTCGGCCCGTGCGTGGACGAGCGGGCCCGGATCGGCAACGAGGCGAAGGCCGACGCCGTCGTCTCGATCCACGCGGACGGCTCGGGCGCCGGCAACCGCGGCTTCCACGTGATCCTCCCCGGCGCCGTGCACGCCGGCGCCGCCGACACCCGCGCCATCGTCGGGCCCTCCGGCGACCTCGGTACGCGCATCGCGGGCGCCTTCGTCCGCGTCACCGGCAGCGCGCCCTCCAACTACGTCGGCGGCGGTACCGGTCTCGTCACGCGTGAGGACCTGGGCGGTCTCAATCTGTCAACGGTTCCCAAGGTGTTCGTCGAGTGCGGCAACATGCGCGATAGCAAGGACGCGGCACTGCTGACCAGCGGTGCCTGGCGGCAGAAAGCGGCGCAAGGGATTTCCGACGGAATCGTGAGTTTCCTGCGCGGGTAGGGATCGGCCCGCTGATCCGGTCGGACGGCCCGGCCGCGTGGACGATAGTGTCGTCCGCACGACGAGGGGCCACTCCCGCGCTTCCCACCGGGGCCTTCGGGCGACATGGTGACAGCGACGCCTCTTCCGACGACGAGACGACCTACGAAGGACCTGAAGTGAATATCCGCTCCCTCACTCGAGGCGACGGCGTGGTGATCGGAGCAGCGGTGTTGCTGTTCATCGCGTCGTTTCTCGCCACGTTCGGCGGCGACGGTGACGACATCCCCAACGCCTGGGACGACCTCGGCCTGTTGATGAGCATGTACGTCGCCGGTATCGCCGGTGCGGCGCTCGTCGTCGTGGCCCGCGCGCTTCCCCAGCCGCCCAAGGTCGCCGGCCTCGACCTCGGCCAGCTCGGCGTGGCCCTGACGATCTTCGCCGCCTGGACGTCCTTCTGGACGATCATCGACCCGCTGGGGGCGTTCGACGACCTCCTCTCCACCTTCGGCGGTGAGGAGCCCGACAGCGGCGCCGGTCTCATCCTGGGTCTGATCGCCGCGCTGCTGCTGGCCGCCGCCGCCGTCGCCACCCCCCTGGTCCCCGCCCTGAAGGGCGCGCTCATCCCGCCGGCCCGCCCCGCAGCCCCGCAGCCCTACGGCGCCCAGCCGCCCGGCGGTTACGGCTACCCGGGTGCGCAGCAGGCCTCCTTCGGCGGTCAGCCGCAGCCGGGCCAGCCCGGCCAGCAGCCCTTCCCGGGCCAGCCCCAGCCGGGCCAGCCCGCCCCGGCGCCCGCCGCCGACTTCTCGCCGTTCTGGTTCGCCGTGCCGGCGCCCCGCCCGCTGTTCCCGGAGGACGGCTCGCCCACGCCGATCGCCGAACTGGCCCCCGGCACCTGGTACCTGGCGGTCGAGCAGCGCGGTCCGGCGCTCGTCGCCCAGACCCAGGACGGCCGCCGCGGCGTCCTCCAGGACACCTCGGACATCCAGCGCGGCTGAGCCCCGGCCCTTCCTCGTCACGGCCCCCCGCCCCTCCGGGCGGGGGGCCGTGGTGCGGGCGGCGCGGCCCGGAGGCGTGGCGCCCGCCGCCGGTCCACGCCGAACCTCCGTACCGGAACCCGGCGTTGGGGGTTTCAACCGGGTGTTCGGGGCCAGTCGGAGAGTATGTCCCCTCGCTATCGCACCGGTTCCAACTCCGCGGGGACGGTCATCGCGGTGATCGCGGACATCATGGCCGTCATCCTCGGACTCTGGATCCTCATGTATCTGCTGGACGCCAACCGGGGCAACGACCTGGTGCGGTTCGTCCACGACGCGGCCGACTGGCTGGCCGCCTGGTCGCGCGACCTCTTCACCTTCGACGAGGCCTGGGCCCGCGTGGTCGCCGGCTACGGACTCGCCGCCGTCGTCTACCTGTTCATCGGCCACGCCGTCGCCGGCCGCCTGCGCCGGTACTGAGCCGGCCGCCCGGCCGGCTCAGACGGACGCGCAGCAGTCCGGGTCCAGCCCCCCGGGCAGGTGGCCGCCGCCGAAGACCGCGCAGGTGGCCTCGTGGCCGCCGAGCGCGGCGACCGCCAGCAGCAGGGAGCCGGCGGTCCAGGCGGTCAGCTCCCGCGGCCAGATCGCGTCGTCGTCGAAGACGTAGCCCGTCCAGTACAGGCCGCTCTGCGGATCGCGCAGGTGCTGGATCGACTGGAGCACCTCCAGGGCGCGGTCGGACTCGCCCACCGCCCAGAGCGCCAGGGCGAGTTCGGCCGACTCGCCGCCGGTCACCCACGGGTTGGGCACCACGCAGCGCACCCCGAGCCCGGGGACGACGAAACGCTCCCAGCCCTCCTCGATGCGGGCCTTGGCCTCCGCGCCGGTGAGCGCGCCGCCGAGCACCGGGTAGTACCAGTCCATGGAGTAGCGGTCCTTGTCCAGGAACCGCTCCGGGTGGTGCCGGATCGCGTGCCGCAGCGCGCCCGCCGCCAGTTCCCAGTCCGGCTGCGGCTCCTCGCGCTGCTCGGCGATGGCCAGCGCGCAGCGCAGCGCGTGGTGGACGGAGGAGGAGCCGGTCAGCAGCGCGTCCGCGGTGGGCGTGCCGTCGTCGTCGCGCCGCCAGCCGATCTGCCCGCCGGGCTGCTGCAGCCGCAGCACGAACTCCACCGCCGCGCACACCACCGGCCACATGCGGTCCAGGAACGTGTCGTCGCCGGTGGCGAGGTAGTGGTGCCACACCCCGACCGCGACGTAGGCGACGAAGTTGGTCTCCCGGCCCCGGTCGGTGACGTCGAGCGGGTCGCCGTCGGCGTAGGCCGCGTACCAGGAGCCGTCCGCCAGCTGGTGCCGGGCCAGCCAGCGGTAGGCCCGTTCGGCGGCGTCGTGCTCGCCCGCCGTGTCCAGGGCCATCGCGGCCTCGACGTGGTCCCACGGGTCGAGGTGGTGCCCCCGGAACCAGGGGATCGCCCCGTCCTCCCGCTGCACCGCGAGGATGCCGGCGACGGTCGCGGCGGCCTGACCGGCCGTGAGCACCCCGGGCAGGACGAGGTGTTCCGTCCGAGGAGTCCGGGGGGTCGTCACGTGGCGTCCGCCTCGGCCTCGGCGCGCGGCAGGTGCGGCTTGGTCGCGTACGCCACGAAGCTCTTGCCGATCAGCGGGTTCAGCGCCTGCTCCGCGACCCGGGTGGCCAGCGGCTTCTTCATGATGTCCCAGACCAGCAGCTTGTGGTACGCCCGTACCGGCAGCGCCTTGTCGTTGTCCACGCCGAACGCGCACTTCAGCCACCAGTACGGCGCGTGCAGCGCGTGCGCGTGGTGGGTGCCGTAGGGGCGCAGGCCCGCCTCGCGGATCTTCGCCAGCAGCTCGTCCGCCTTGTAGATGCGGATGTGACCGCCCTCGACCTCGTGGTAGGCGTCGGACAGCGTCCAGCACACCTTCTCCGGGCCGTAGCGCGGCACGGTGATCGCGATCCGGCCGCCGGGCCTGAGCACCCGCACCATCTCGGCGAGCACGCCCTTGTCGTCGGGGATGTGCTCCATCACCTCGGAGATGATGACGACGTCGAAGGACTCGTCGGGGAAGGGCAGGGCGAGGGCGTCGCCCTCCATGGCGGTGGCGGTGGCCCCGGCGGGCGCCTCCCCGGCCTCCTTCATCGCCGCGAACCACGTGGCGACCTCGCGGATCTCCTCGGCGTTCCGGTCCAGCGCCACGACCCGGGCGCCGCGCCGGTAGCACTCGAAGGCGTGCCGGCCGGCCCCGCAGCCGAGGTCCAGGACGCGGTCGCCCGGGGCGAGCGGGAACCGGGAGAAGTCGACGGTCAGCACGTGGCCCTGCTTTCGCGGTCGGAGGTGTCGGCGGTGTTCAGGGGTGCGGCGTCCGGGTCCGGGAGGACGTCCGCGGCGGCCGGGGGGCGCGGAGCCGGCCGCGCCGTACGGGCGGCGCCCGCGCCCCGGCCCGCGCGCTCCATCGCCTCGCGGTAGCGGGCCACCGTGCCCTGGGCCGCGCGCGCCCAGGTGAAGTGCCGCAGCACCCGCTCCCGGCCGGCCGCCCCGAGCCGGGCGCACAGCTCCGGGTCGCCGAGCAGCCGGATCAGCGCGACGGCCAGCGCCCCCGCGTCGCCGGGGGGCACGGCGAGACACGTCTCCCCGTCGCGGCCGGCCACCTCGGGGATCGCCCCGCCGGTCGTGGCGACCAGCGGGGTGCCCGTGGCCATGGCCTCGGCGGCCGGCAGGGAGAACCCCTCGTACAGCGAGGGCACGCAGGCGACCTGCGCCGAACGCACCAGGTCGACCAGCTCGGCGTCCGAGATGCCCTTGACGAACTCGACGGCGCCCTCGAGGCCGTAGCGCTCCACGGCCTGGGCGACGGGCCCCTCCACGGGCCGCTTGCCCACCACGACGAGGTGGGCGCCGGGCTGCTCCGCCCGCACCTTGGCCAGCGCCTCGACGAGGAAGACCAGCCCCTTCAGCGGCACGTCCGCGCTGGACGTGGTCACGATCCGGCCCGGTACCACCGGCACCGACGGATCGGGGGCGAACAGGTCGGTGTCGGCGCCGATGGGGACGACGTGGACGCGGTCCCGCCGTACGCCGAGGTCGTCGACGATCTCCTGGCGGGAGCTGCCGGAGACGGTGAGCACGGACGGCAGGCGGCGCGCCACCCGCTTCTGCATCCGGGTGAAGGCGTACCAGCGGCGCACCGAGCAGCGCCGCTGCCAGTTCTCGGCGGCGGCCAGTTCCAGCCGGCGGTCGACGGTGATGGGGTGGTGGATGGTGGTCACCAGGGGGGCGCCGAGGTCGCCGAGGAGGCCGTAGCCGAGGGTCTGGTTGTCGTGGACGACGTCGAAGTCGCCGCGGCGGGCGCGCAGGTGGCGGCGGGCGCGCAGGGAGAACGTCAGCGGCTCGGGGAAGCCGCCGGTCCACATGGTGCCGACCTCGAGCGCGTCGATCCAGTCCCGGTACTCGTCGCGCCCCGGGGTGCGGAAGGGGTCGGGCTGGCGGTAGAGGTCGAGGCTGGGCAGTTCGGTGAGGACCGGCCCGTCGTGGCTCCCGTCGAGGACGTCGAGGACGGGGTAGGGCTGGGCCCCGATGACCTCGACGCGGTGTCCGAGGCGGGCCAGCTCGCGGGAGAGGTGGCGCACGTAGACGCCCTGCCCGCCGCAGAACGGGTTTCCCTTGTAGGTGAGGAGTGCGATGCGGAGCGGTCGCAAGCCGTCGGATGCGGGACCCCGCGAGGGCCCGGCCTGACTGGCCTCAGCGGTCACCCTGGGCCCCCTTCTCCCTGCACTGTCCCGCGACAGTACGCCGGGACGCTAATCTAGAACAAGTTTCAGAGTTGATCGTTCGGAGGATCCGAATCTACCGGCAGGTAGGGACACTGTGAGCAGTGGATCAGGTGATTCACGCCACGACGGACGGCGTGCCATGCTGTCCGATCATCCACCCTCACCGACTGTCACGGACGGGACCCATGCCTACCGAAGCCAACAGGGACGAGGCGGCCGGGGCAGCCACGGCGGGCAAGGCGGCCACCGGGGCCGGGACCGCGCGCTCCGGCGGCTCCTCGCCGCTCACCGAGCGCCAGGAGGCGCGCCGGCGCCGCATCCTGCGGGCGTGCGCGCAGCTGGCCGGCCGGGGCGGCTTCGACGCGGTGCAGATGCGTGAGGTCGCGGAGTCCTCGCAGGTGGCGCTCGGCACGCTGTACCGCTACTTCCCGTCCAAGGTCCATCTGCTGGTCGCCACCATGCAGGACCAGCTGGAGACCCTGCACGGCACGCTGCGGAGGAGGCCGCCGTCCGGCGAGACCCCGGCCGAGCGGGTCGCGGAGACCCTGATGCGGGCGTTCCGCGCGCTCCAGCGGGAGCCGCACCTGGCCGACGCGATGGTGCGGGCCCTGACGTTCGCGGACCGCAGCGCGAGCCCGGAGGTCGACCAGGTCTCCCGGCAGACCACGGCGATCATCCTGGACGCCATGGAGCTCACCGATCCCACGCCCGGGCAGCTCTCGGCCGTCCGGGTCATCGAGCACACCTGGCACTCGGCCCTGATCACCTGGCTCTCGGGGCGCGCCTCCATCGCCCAGGTCGGGATCGACATAGAGACGGCGTGCCGCCTGGTGGACCTGACGGCGCCGCAGCCCACGGACACCCCCTGACGAAACTTTCGAATCCTTTCCGTCCGCGCCGACGGCATCCCCCTCACCGGCATCCCGCCCTCCTTGCCGAGTCCCCCTCCTGGTCCCTTCCTACGCGGACGGTTGACCGCCCCCCACGGCGTCCGTATCGTCGCCGCAGAAATTCGGAGCCGAGTCCGAAACTTTCGGTCCACCGCACGGCAGCAATCCCGCCCATCCGCAGCACGGGACCCCACCGGAGAAGGGATGACATGGGCATGATCGAAAAGCGAACGGGAGCGGGAGCCGGAGGCGACGGCCCCGCACGACGCGGCCGGCCGCGCGCCGCCCTCGGCGCCACCACCGCCCTGCTCACCGCCACCGCGCTCGCCGCGCTCCCCCAGACCACCGCCCACGCCGCCGACACCCTGGGCGCGGCGGCGGCCGAGAAGGGCCGCTACTTCGGCGCCGCCGTGGCCGCGAACCGCCTCGGCGAGGCGCCGTACACCGCCACCCTCGACCGCGAGTTCAACTCGGTGACGCCCGAGAACGAGATGAAGTGGGACGCCGTCGAACCGCGCCGCGGCACCTTCCTCTTCAGCCGCGCCGACCAGATCGTGGACCACGCCCGGAGCAAGGGCATGAAGGTCCGCGGACACACCCTGGTCTGGCACTCGCAGCTGCCGAGCTGGGTCTCCGGACTCGGCGCGAGCCAGCTCCGGTCGGCCATGAACAACCACATCACGCAGGTCATGACCCACTACAAGGGCGAGATCCACTCCTGGGACGTGGTCAACGAGGCGTTCCAGGACGGCGACAGCGGCGCCCGGCGCAACTCGCCCTTCCAGAGCAAGCTCGGCAACGGCTTCATCGAGGAGGCCTTCCGCACGGCCCGCGCGGCCGACCCGGACGCCAAGCTCTGCTACAACGACTACAACACCGACGGCGTCAACGCGAAGAGCGACGCCGTCTACGCCATGGTCAAGGACTTCACGTCCCGCGGCGTGCCGATCGACTGCGTCGGCTTCCAGTCCCACTTCAACCCCAACTCCCCGGTCCCCTCCGACTACCGGGCCAACCTGCAGCGCTTCGCCGACCTCGGCGTCGACGTGCAGATCACCGAACTGGACATCGTGGGCTCGGGCCAGGCCCAGGCCACCGACTACGGCGACGTCACGAAGGCCTGCCTCGCGGTGACGCGCTGCACCGGCATCACGGTGTGGGGCATCCCGGACAAGTACGCGGGGTGGCCGAGCGGCACTCCCCTGCTGTTCGACAACAACTACGGCAAGAAGCCCGCGTACGACGCCGTGCTGAGCGCCCTCGGCGGCGGCCCGGACGCGCCTGCGCCGCCACCTGCACCACGGCGGAGCAGTGGAGCGGCGGCTGCAACGGCAAGGTGACGACCACGGCCGGCAGCGCGCCGATCACCGCCTGGAGCGTGGACGTCACCATGACCGCCCCGCAGAAGGTCCTCTCCGTCTGGAACGGCTCACCCGCCTGGGACGGCGGCGGCACCGTCATGACGGTGTGCTCCGGCCGGAACGGCTCCCTCGCGGCCGGGGCCTCCACCAGCTTCGGCTTCACCGTGAACGGCGGCGCCGCACCCCCGCCGCAGGTCGGCGCCCGCACGGCCTCCTGACCCGCCCCGTCCCGCCCGCCCCCGCACCCCGCTCCGGGGCGCGGGGGCGGTGCGCGTTCCACGTGACCTCACTCACCGAAGCCGCCCCCGGCCTCTTCCCTACGGGCGGGTAGAGTGTCGGCGTCGTCATCACACCGTACGGGGGGAAGCCGGTGCAATTCCGGCGCTGACCCGCAACCGTGAACCGTCCGCAGGGACGGTGAGCCGGACTGCCCCGCACGGTTCGTGACCGGCTCACGTGCCCGGCAGCCCGCCGGCGCACGGGCACCGTCGAGGTATGCGGAGCCGAGCCACCGGGGTGTCCCGCGCCGCCCGGCTCCCCGCAGGGAAGGCACCCGCCGATCATGAACGTCCGCAGCAGCGCGGCGGCCCTGGCCGCCGTCGCCGTGATCGGCGCCGCCACTCCGGCCGCCGCCGACACCACCCCCTCCCCGTCGCCGTCCCGGGCGCTCCCCTCCGCCCTGTACGGCGACGGCGACCCGCAGTACGACGGCGTCTGGCGCCAGTCGCTCGCCCTGCTCGCCCAGCACACGGCCGGCGTCGAGCCGGCGAAGGCGGCCGTCGACTGGCTCACCGGACAGCAGTGCGCCGACGGCTCCTTCGCCCCGTACCGCGCCGACACCGCGAAGGCGTGCGACGCGAAGACGACGGTCGACACCAACCAGACCGCCGCCGCCGTCCAGGCCCTCGCCGCGCTCGGCGGCCACGACGACGTCACGAAGAAGGCCGTCGGCTGGCTGAAGTCCGCGCAGAACGAGGACGGCGGCTGGGGCTACACCGCGGGCGGCGCCAGCGACACCAACTCCACCTCCGTCGTCATCGGCGCGCTCGCCGCCGCCGGCGAGGAGCCGGCCGAGGTGAAGAAGGACGGCAAGTCCCCCCACGACGCCCTGCTGGGGCTGGCGCTGCCCTGCGAGGGCGACGGCGCGGGAGCGTTCGCCTTCCAGCCGGACAAGAAGGGCGGGCTGGTCGCCAACGCGGACGCGACGGCGGCGGGCGTGCTCGGCTCGCTCGGCGCGGGCCTGGTCGTCGAGCCCGGCGGGGGCGAGGCGGCGGAGGACGCCGCCTGCGAGGAGGCCGACACCCCGCAGCGGGCCGCCGCCAACGGTGCCGCCCACCTCGCGGACGCCCTCGCGAGGACCGGCCACCTCACCTCCGCCCTCGCCGGCGCCGAGGACCAGCCCGACTACGGCAACACCGCCGACGCGGTGGTCGCGCTCGCCGCCCAGGGCGCCGACGAGCAGGCGAAGAAGTCCCTGGCCTGGCTGGAGAAGAACGCCGCCGGCTGGGCGGAGCAGAGCGGCCCCGCCGCCTACGCCCAGCTCATCTTCGCGGCCCACGCGACCGGCGCCGACCCGCGCGACTTCGGCGGCACGGACCTGGTGGAGCGGCTGGGCGCGACCGGCCCGGCCGCCCAGGAGAAGACGACCGGGGCGAAGAGCGAGGACGGGGACGACGTGAAGGAGGAGCAGGGCTCCGGCTTCGGCGTCTGGTGGTTCGTCGGCGTCTGCCTGGTCGCCGGCATCGGCATCGGCTTCCTGATCAGCGGCCGCGCGAAGCGGCAGCAGCCGTGATCCGCCGGGCCGCCGTCCTGCTCCTGGCGGCGCTCCTGCCCCTGCTGGCGGGCGCGGGCCAGGCGCAGGCCACCGGCTACCGCTACTGGTCCTTCTGGGAGCAGGACGGCACGGCGTGGACGTACGCCACCCAGGGTCCGTCCCTCGCCCGGCCCGCCGACGGCGACGTCCACGGCTTCCGCTTCTCCGTCAGCGAGGACTCCGCCGACGCGGCGGAGCCGCGCGGCACCGCCGACTTCGACACCATCTGCGCGAAGACCCCGGCGGCCGACGGCGAGAAGCGCGTGGCCCTGGTCGTCGACTTCGGCACCTCCGCCGACGCCCCGTCCGGCGAGACCCCGCCGGCCGGGCGCACGGCCTGCGCCCGGGTCCCCGAGGACGCCACCACCGCCGAGGCCCTGGCCTCGGTCGCGAAGCCGCTCCGCTACGACGCCAACGCCCTGCTGTGCGCGATAGCGGGCTACCCGGAGAAGGGCTGCGGCGAGCAGGTCTCCACGGACGAGGACCCCGCGCCCGCGGAGGAGAAGACCGGGTCGGACGACTCGGACGGCCCGTCGGTCGGCCTGGCCGCCGGAATCGCCGTGGTCGCCCTCCTCGCGGCGGCAGCGATCCGGCAGGCCCGCCGCCGTGCGTAACGCGCCCGACCGCGGGCACGACCACCCGCACGACCGCGGACGGTCGTGCCGCCGGGCCGAGGGGGCTCCCCCCGCTCGAGCGAGGTCGAGAGGGGGGGAGGGCGGGCGCGTCGGCACCCCGGAAGCGCCGGCGAGCGCCCCCGCCCCCGCCCGGCACACGCACCGCACCCCGCTCCACCCCGGCGCCTGGTGGCTCTGGGCCCTGGCCCTCGGCACCGCGGCCACCCGCACCACCAACCCCCTCCTCCTCGCCCTCCTCCTCACCGTCTCCGCCTACGTCGTGGCGGCCCGCCGCCCCCACGCCCCCTGGTCCCGCTCCTACGGCGCCTTCGTCAAGCTCGCCCTCGCCGTCCTCCTCGTCCGCCTCGCCTTCGCCGTGCTCCTCGGCTCCCCCATCCCCGGCACGCACGTGCTCGTGCGCCTCCCCGAAGTCCCCCTCCCCCACTGGGCCCAGGGCATCCGCCTGGGCGGCGAGGTCACCGCCGAGGCCCTCACCTTCGCCTTCTACGACGCCCTCCGCCTCGCCACCCTGCTCGTCTGCGTGGGCGCCGCCAACGCCCTCGCCAACCCCTCCCGCCTGCTCAAGTCCCTCCCCGGCGCCCTGTACGAACTCGGCGTGGCCGTCGTCGTGGCCCTCACCTTCGCTCCCCACCTGATCGCCGACGTCCAGCGCCTGCGCGCCGCCCGCCGGCTGCGGGGCCGGCCCGACAAGGGCGTCCGCGGCCTGCTCCAGGTCGGGCTCCCGGTCCTGGAGGGCGCGCTGGAGCGCTCGGTCGCCCTCGCCGCCGCGATGGACGCCCGCGGATACGGCCGTACCGCCCGGGTGCCCGCCGCCGTCCGCCGGACCACCGCCGCCCTCACCCTCGGCGGCCTGCTCGGCGTCTGCGCCGGAACGTACGGACTGCTCACCGCCGAGGGCGGCGCCCACGGCCTGCCCGTCCTCCTCGCCGGCCTGGCCGCCGCCCTCGCGGGCCTGTGGCTCGGCGGCCGGCGCACCCTGCGCACCCGCTACCGCCCCGACCCCTGGGACGTGCGGGCCTGGCTGGTCACGGCGTCCGGAGCCGCCGTGGCCGCCCTGCTGGCCCTCGCCGCCTCCCGCGACCCCGCGGCCCTGCACCCCGGTGTGGTCCCGCTCGTCGCGCCCACGCTCCCCCTGTGGCCCGCGGCCGCCGTGCTGCTCGGCCTGCTCCCCGCCTTCGTCACCCCCGCCCCCGAGCCCACGCACACCCGCAAGGAGCCGACGACGTGATCCGCTTCGAGAACGTGTCGGTGACCTACGACGGCGTGCCGGAACCCGCCGTCCGGGACGTCGACTTCGAGGTCCCCGAGGGCGAACTGGTGCTCCTGGTCGGCCCGTCCGGCGTCGGCAAGTCGACGGTGCTGGGCGCGGTGAGCGGCCTGGTCCCGCACTTCACGGGCGGCACCCTGCGCGGCAGGGTCACGGTCGCCGGCCGTGACACCCGCACCCACAGGCCGCGCGAGCTCGCCGACGTGGTGGGCACGGTGGGCCAGGACCCGCTCTCCCACTTCGTGACGGACACGGTGGAGGACGAACTCGCCTACGGCATGGAGTCGCTGGGCCTACCCCCGGCCGTGATGCGCCGCCGGGTCGAGGAGACCCTGGACCTGCTCGGCCTCGCCGACCTCCGCGACCGCCCCCTCGCCACCCTCTCCGGCGGCCAGCGGCAGCGGGTCGCCATCGGCTCGGTCCTCACCCCCCACCCCCGGGTCCTGGTCCTCGACGAACCGACGTCCGCACTGGACCCGGCCGCGGCCGAGGAGGTCCTGGCCGTCCTCCAGCGCCTGGTCCACGACCTGGGCACCACGGTCCTGATGGCCGAGCACCGCCTGGAACGCGTCGTCCAGTACGCCGACCGGGTGGCCCTGCTCCCGGGCCCCGGCGAGCGCCCGTGGCTCGGCACCCCGTCGGAGGTGATGGCGGTCTCCCCCGTCCACCCCCCGGTGGTCGGCCTGGGCCGCCTGGCCGGCTGGTCCCCGCTCCCCCTGACGGTCCGCGACGCCCGCCGCAGGGCGGGCGCGCTGCGCGACCGGCTGGCCGACCGGCGGCCGGAGCGGGTGGACCCCGCGCCCACGCCGCCGCCCGTCCCCTCCCGGAGCCCGTTCAGGCGCACGAAGCGGAACGGCGCCCCCGCCCCCGCCCTGGTGGCCGAGGTCCGTTCCCTCGCCGTGCGCCGCGACCGCGTCCAGGCGCTGCGCCACGTCGACCTGGCGGTCGCCCCCGGTGAGACGATCGCCCTCATGGGCCGCAACGGCGCGGGGAAGTCGACGCTGCTCGGCGCGCTGGTGGGCCTGGTCGCCCCGTCCTCGGGCTCGGTCCGCGCCGGCGACGCGGTCCCCCACCGCACCCGCCCCCGCGACCTGGTCCGCCGCGTCGGCCTGGTCCCGCAGGAACCCCGTGACCTCCTGTACGCCGACACGGTCGCGGCGGAGTGCGCGGCCGCCGACGAGGACGCGGGCGCCGAGCCGGGCACCTGCCGCGCCCTGCTGACCGGGCTGCTCCCCTCGGTGGCCGACGACACCCACCCCCGCGACCTGTCCGAGGGTCAGCGCCTCACCCTGGCCCTCGCGGTCGTCCTCACCGCCCGCCCGCCCCTGCTCCTCCTCGACGAGCCGACCCGGGGACTGGACTACGCGGCGAAGGCCCGCCTGGTGACGGTCCTGCGCGGACTGGCCGCCGAGGGCCACGCGATCGTCATGGCCACGCACGACGTGGAGCTGGCGGCGGAGCTCGCCCACCGGGTGGTCCTGCTCGCCGAGGGCGAGGTGATCGCGGACGGCCCGTCGGCGGAGGTGGTCGTGGCGTCCCCGTCCTTCGCCCCGCAGGTGGCGAAGATCCTGGCCCCGCAGCACTGGCTCACGGTCTCCCAGGTCCGGAAGGCGCTGGAGCGATGACCACCACCGCGGGGCGGCGGACGGACCGCCAGGCCCGGGCGGTCCGCCTGGGCCCACGTTCCTGGCTGGCCCTCGTCCTGGTCAGCGCGGTGGGCGCGGCCGGTTTCGGCTGGCCCTTCCTGGCCCCGCCCGCCTCCGTCCTGAACGCCCACGCCCAGGACGCGCCCTGGCTCTTCGCGGGCCTGCTGGTCCTCCTGGTGGCGGTCGCGGCGGCGACGATCTCGGAGTCGGGCCTGGGTCCGAAGGCGGTCGCGATGCTCGGCGTCCTCGCCGCGAGCGGGGCGGCCCTGCGTCCCATCGGCGCCGGCACGGCGGGCCTGGAGCCCATGTTCTTCCTCATGGTCCTCAGCGGCCGGGTCCTGGGCCCCGGCTTCGGCTTCGTCCTCGGCTCGGTGACGATGTTCGCGTCCGCGCTGCTCACGGGCGGGGTCGGCCCCTGGCTCCCGTTCCAGATGCTGGCGATGGGCTGGTTCACGATGGGCGCGGGCCTCCTGCCGGGCCCCGACCGCCTGCGCGGCCGCGCGGAGGTCCTGATGCTCGCCGGGTACGGCTCCCTGGCGGCCTTCGCCTACGGCACGGTGATGAACATGGCCGGCTGGCCCTTCATGTCCGCCCTGGCCTCGAACATCTCCTTCGACCCGGACGCGGCGCTCCCCGCCAACCTGGCCCGCTTCCTGGCCTACTGCCTGGCCACGTCCCTCGGCTGGGACCTGGGCCGGGCCCTGGTCACGGTCGCCCTGACCCTCGCCCTCGGCGCCCCGGTCCTGAAGGCCCTCCGCCGCGCCACCCGCCGGGCGGCCTTCGAGACGCCGGTCACATTCGAGGACACCCCTGGGTAGTCCTCCGCCCACACCCCGCGACCGGGGCGGTGAAGCACCCCACATGGCCCGTGTCACATACGACCCGGCACCGTAGCGACACACCCGGGCCGCACGCGGCCCCCGTCCCCCGAACCGGCTCCCGCCTCCTCCCTCGGGACCGGCTTCTCCGACCTCCGGTAGTAAAAGGGACCTTTGCGGGCATTCCCGGGATTTGCTTCTGTGGACCGGTCGCCGGGCGCCGACGTACCCCCCACGGGTCGCGGCGCCGACGCATGCCCCCGCCGCACACCGCGGTGTCCGGCACGGCGTAGCGCGACCGTCCCGCTCCCGACCGAAAGGCCGCCTGTGTCCGCCGCTTCCCTCCTCCGCACCGTCGCCGCCCCCAGGAAGGCCCTCGCCGGCGCCGCCCTGGCCGCCGCCACCTGCGGCACCCTGATCGCCGCCGCCCCCGCGCAGGCCGCGACCACGACGAGCGCCTCCTCGGCCCGGGCGACCGCGCAGAAGATGATCGGCGACTCGGCCGAGTTCCAGTGCTTCTCGAACATCGTCCAGCACGAGAGCAGCTGGAACCACACCGCCACCAACGCCTCCAGCGGCGCCTACGGCCTGGTCCAGGCCCTGCCCGCCTCCAAGATGGCCTCGGCCGGCTCCGACTGGAGGACCAACCCCGCCACCCAGATCAAGTGGGGTCTGGACTACATGAAGGACCGCTACGGCAGCGCCTGTGACGCCTGGTCCTTCTGGCAGTCCAACCACTGGTACTGACGGTTCCGCACCCCCCGTACCGAAGGCGGCGGCCCCACGATCCCCGGGGCCGCCGCCTTCGCCCGTCCTCGCTCAGTGCCCGCTCAGTGCTCGCAGAGGGAGAATTCCCGTTCGTAGAGCTGCTCGTTGTGCTCGTCGACGAAGAACTTGCGTTCCCGCATGAGCTCTTCGCGGTAGCCCCTGGCCTGTTCGAGCGTCATGGTCGAGGTGTCGGACCACGGTTGCTGCGGCGGCACGTCGGAGGTCGAGACGATCGGCTCCGACGGGTCGACCAGGAAGAACGCGAGGATCTTGCGGTGTCCGGGGCGGGTGGGGTCCGCCAGGCGGAACGAGTCGACGCGGTGCTGCAGGACGTTCGGGAACGCCAGGCAGCGGCCCGCCGGCGTCGACGCCGCTCCCAGCACCTGGTTCAGCGCGTCCTCGTCCTCCAGGCCGTAGACCTCACGCAGGCCGTTGTCGTCGTTCTGCTCGTACTCCGGGTCGTCGAGCGCCGCCCGGAAACCCAGCCGGCTCTCGGTGATGTTCTCGCTGTCCCAGTAGTAGATGCCGGTCGAGACGATCCGCTCGTTCAGCATCCCCTCGACGTGCCAGGAGCCGCCCGGGTACTCGGGCTTGTCCGGGGTGAGGTGAAGGGTGGCGAGCTTGACGATGACCTGGAGCCGGCGGCCGCGCAGGCCGACCCGGTCGGCGTCGCCGGGCGGCTCGGGCGGGGTGAAGTCCGGGGCGTCCGGGACGACCGGGCGGCGGTTCTCCCACCAGTCGTCCTGGGCCTGTTCCCACGCGTGGAGGGCTTCCGCGTAGGCCTCGTCGTCGCCGTAGGAGGACTTGTCCGGGTACTGCGGCTCCGAGTCGTACCAGCCGTAGGGATCGGCCTCGATCCGCGGGGGCCTCGGACGACGCAGGTCGGTGAGCACGTTCTCCCACAGGGGGAGGAAGCGCGCGAACAGGTCCGGCAGGACGGAGGCCAGGTCACGATGGGTCTCGGGGTGGACGTTGTTGACGTACGAGCGGAAGGCGACGGCGCCGTCGTCACTGACGTCGACATCCGTGGGCAGCCACTGGAACCTCTCCGAGAACTCGTGCTTCGAGTAATGGTCCGTCGGGTTCCGCCAAGCCCGCTCGGGCGCCCCGCTCACCTCTCTCACCAGGCAGAACAACGAGGGATGCACCAGGTCCAGTACCTGGCCGTCGGATCCGGGATGCCAGTCCCGCTCCGCTTCGGGGACCTGCTCCAGCACCCGGACCGCTTCACGCAACCGGGATCCGAGCTCGTCGTCGATCAGTGTGTCCGACTGCCACACCCCGTCGACGGCGGACACCTCGACACCGGTCCGTTCGTCCCGCAGCGCGGCGTAGTACCGGAGTTCGGCGAGCACGTAGCGGACCTGCGCTTCGGTGAGGCCCTGGTCGACCGCCTCCCGCGTCCACCGGGCGACGACGTCGGCGTCGTTCATCTTGTCGAACCATCCCGGCTTCGCCCGGATGTGCGCGCTGCACCGCATCATCTCCAGTTCCCGCAGTGTCCGGGGTGTCGCGAACGCTCCGTTCCACAGGGAGCGGGAGGCGTGAAAGGGCAGCGGGAAAGCGGACGGGCCGGTCAATTCTCTTGGTCCTCACAGTCGGTGCACGGTGGCGGGAACGATACGTCAGCCGACTGACACCGCGGCCGTGGCCGCGTGCGGCCCGGTCCTCCCCCTCCTCCCTTCCACGGCTCTACGGCGGATCCTTCTCCGCCGCCTCCTTCGCCGGCACCTCCTTCGCCGGCACCGACGGCTCACCGTCGGGTCCGGCGGCGGCCACGGCCGTGCGGGCACGCGGGCCCTGGAGCAGGTACGTCAGGCCGAAGCCGGCGCCGACGACGACCGCGCCGCCCGCCGCGTCCAGGATCCAGTGGTTGCCGGTGGCGACGATCGCGCAGGCCGTGAGCAGGGGGTGGAGGAGGCCGAGGGCCTTCGTCCACGGCTGCGGCGCGACGACCGCGATCACCACTCCGCACCACAGGGACCAGCCGAAGTGCAGGGACGGCATCGCCGCGTACTGGTTGGTGAGGTGGGTGAGGGTGCCGTAGTCGGGCCGGGAGAAGTCCTGGACGCCGTGGACCGTGTCGACGACGCCGAGGCCCGGCATCAGGCGGGGCGGGGCGAGCGGGTAGAGCCAGAAGCCGGCCAGGGCGAGCAGGGTGGTGAGGCCGAGGCCCGCGCGGGCCCAGCGGTAGTCGACGGGGCGGCGCCAGTAGAGCAGGCCGAGCACGGTCAGCGGGACGGCGAAGTGGAACGACAGGTAGTAGAAGTCGAAGGACTCCCGCAGCCAGCCGATCCTCACCACGGCGTGGTTGACGGCGTGCTCGACGTCCAGGTGGAGCAGGCGTTCGAGGTCGAGGATCCGCTGTCCGTGCTCCTCGGCGCGGGCGCGGCCCGCGGAGTTGCTGCCGCCGGTCACGGCGAGCCGGACCCGGGCGTACGCGGCGTAGGCGACGCGGATCAGCAGCAGCTCGAGCAGGAGGTTCGGGCGGACGAGCACCCGGCGCAGGAAGGGCAGCAGCGGGACGAACGCGAGGCGGGCCGGGACCGGTGGCGCGTACGGGGTCGGGACCGGCGCGCGGAAGGACGGCGAGGCGCGGGACAGGAACGGGACCGCGGTGGCGGCGGCCAGGGCGGCGAGGAGGACGGCGTTGTCGCGCACCGGGTGGAGGAACGCCACGTTCGGCAGCAGCACCGTGGCGGGCAGCGTCGTCACCAGCACCACGGCGGTGGGCCACACCGGCCGGTCGCGGGCGCGCGTCCCGGCCCGGCCGACGACGGTGAGCAGGACCCACAGCGGCTGGTGCTGGCCGGCGGCCGGGGAGACGGCCAGGGCGGCGCAGCCGGTGACGGCGACCGCGAGCAGCAGCTGGCCGTCGTGGGCGTAGCGGATCGCACGGCGCAGGGCGAGGGCCGCGACGGCGGCGCCGAGCAGCAGCAGGAGGCCGGTCCCCGGGGGGCCTTCGAGGCCGAGGCGGAGCAGGGTGCCGTGCAGGGACTGGTCGGCGGGTCCGCCGGGACCGGTGCCCGCCCCGTGGTGGACCCGGTGGCCGCGGGAGTCCCGTGGCAGCACGGCCCAGGCGAGCGCGGTGGCGGTCGCGAAGGTGACGCCCGTGGCGGTGGCGGCCCGGCGGCGGCCGGTGCGCCACAGCAGCGGGGCGAAGAGGAGGAGGGCGGGCTGGAGGGCCGCCGCGCCGCCGATGAGGACGCCTCCGGCGCGCTGCCCGCGCGCGGCGAAGCAGCCCAGCAGGACGAGCAGGACCGGGACGACGCCGGTCTGGCCGAGCCGGAGGGCGCCGCGCACCGGCAGGGAGAGCATGAGCAGGCAGACGGCGACGGGCGCGGCGAGGAGCGCGGTGCGCCGGCCGACCGGACGGGGCAGGGCGCGGGCGGCGATCACGCCGAGGACGACGACCGGCAGCAGGGTGCCGAAGGTCCAGCCCCGGCCGAGGGCCTGCTCCGCCGAACGGGTGAGGGGGGCGAGGACGGGCCCGCCGAAGGAGGGACCGTCGTACCGGGCGGGGTCGGGGAGGGAGCCCCCGGCGGCCTGCCGTACGGCGAGGACGGCGGCGAGCAGCCAGAGTCCGAGGCGCGCCCCGCGCAGCCGTGCCCGGCCGTCGGCGGCCGTCGCTCCGTAAGCCTTCGCGGCCCCCGTCGGCCGTCCGCCGCGGTCCGTGTCCACCACGCCCCGTCGGCCTCCCTCCCCGCTCGTCGCACGCCGTGCGCCCGTGGGGGTTCTCTTCTCGAACCCCCGCGAGGTCCGCGCTTCCCCGGGCAGGGCACAGACGGCTCCACCCCTTCCGGGGCCTATCCGCCTTTTGTCCGGATGACCATAGAACGCGAGGATTGCGTTGTCCGGGAAGGACGCGAGAAGGATCACAGCGGGCGACCGGTCCGGGTGCTCCGCGAGGGTGCCGCGTGCCTGTACACCCCTCATTTAGATGCATTCTGCAGCTAAATCCGTACCGCCCGTAACGGGAGCAACGGCGCCTATCGTCGTTTTCTTCGGCCCGCCCGACAGCGCCGCCGCGCGGACCCCGTCCCTGTTCCCGTCGAAAGGTAGGCGAGCGAAGCTTTGTCGACTGCCTCAGTCGCCGCTCCCCCGTCCCTGCGGAAGACCTCACCGAGGGCCGGCACCGCGCACACCCCCGCCCCGACCGTCACCGACCCCGCGCTCGTCCGGCGCGCCGTGAAGGCGGCGGCGCTCGGCAACGCGATGGAATGGTTCGACTTCGGTGTCTACAGCTACATCGCGGTCACCCTGGGCAAGGTCTTCTTCCCCTCGGGCAACCCCACCGCCCAGCTGCTGTCCACGTTCGGCGCCTTCGCCGCGGCCTTCCTGGTCCGCCCGCTCGGCGGCCTGGTCTTCGGCCCGCTCGGCGACCGCGTGGGGCGGCAGAAGGTCCTCGCCCTCACCATGATCATGATGGCGGCGGGCACCTTCGCCATCGGCCTCGTCCCGTCCTACGCCACGATCGGCGTGGGCGCCCCGGTCCTGCTGCTGGCCGCCCGGCTGGTGCAGGGCTTCTCCACCGGCGGCGAGTACGCCGGCGCGTCCACCTTCATCGCCGAGTACGCCCCCGACAAACGGCGCGGCTTCCTCGGCAGCTGGCTGGAGTTCGGCACCCTCGCCGGTTACATCGGCGGCGCGGGCCTGGTCACCCTGATGACCGCGCTGCTGTCGTCGGAGGACCTGCTGTCGTGGGGCTGGCGCGTCCCGTTCCTGATCGCGGGCCCGATGGGCCTCATCGGCCTCTACCTGCGGATGCGCCTGGAGGAGACCCCGGCGTTCGCGGCCGAGGTCGCCAAGGCGGAGACCGGGCGCACGAAGGTGCCGCTGCGGGAGATGGTGACCGGCCAGTGGCGCGCGCTGCTGCTCTGCGTGGGCCTGGTGCTGGTCTTCAACGTCACCGACTACATGCTGCTGTCGTACATGCCGAGCTACCTCACCAGCGAGCTGGGCTACGACGCCACGCACGGCCTGGTCGTGGTGCTCGGCGTGATGGTGCTGATGATGGTCGTCCAGCCGTTCGCCGGCGCGCTGACCGACCGGGTCGGCCGCCGCCCCGTGATCGCGGCCGGCTGCGCCGGGTTCCTGGTGCTGTCCGTGCCGGCGCTGCTGCTGATCCGTGACGGCGGGCTGCTCGCGGTCGCCGCCGGCCTGGGCGCGCTCGGCCTGCTGCTGGTCTGCTTCACCGCGGCCATGCCGTCCGCGCTGCCCGCGCTGTTCCCGACCCGGGTGCGCTACGGCTCGCTGTCGATCGGCTTCAACGTCTCGGTGTCCCTGTTCGGCGGCACCACCCCGCTGGTGGTGACGGCCCTGATCGGCGCGACCGGCGACATGATGATGCCCGCCTACTACATGATGGCGGCGGCCGTGGTCGGCGGCTTCGCGGTGTGGCGCATGGCCGAGTCGGCGGGCCGCCCGCTGCCGGGTTCGGCGCCGTCGCTGGAGGCCGGGACGGACCGGGAAGAGGCCTGACGGGGACGGGGGCAGGGCGTATCTTCGTCAGCGACCCCGGTCGGACGGGATCACCAGGCGTACGGAAGGTGCAGCGCATGAGCGAGCCGCGGCTGTGGCACGAGGTGGACGACTACTTCACCGGCCGCCTCCTGCCCGACGCCCCCGACGACGCCCTGGCCGCCGCCCTGCGCGACAGCGACGCCGCCGGCCTCCCGCCGATCGCCGTCTCGCCGCTGCAGGGCAAGCTGCTGCAGCTCCTCGCCCAGCTGCAGGGAGCCAGGAACATCCTGGAGATCGGCACGCTCGGCGGCTACAGCACCATCTGGCTGGGCCGCGCCCTCCCGGCCGACGGGCGGCTGGTCTCCCTGGAGTACGACCCCGGGCACGCCGAGGTCGCCGTCCGCAACATCGCCCGCGCGGGACTCCACCGGCAGGTCGAGGTGCGGGTGGGCGCGGCGCTGGAGTCGCTGCCCCGGCTGGCGGACGAGAACCCGCCGCCGTTCGACCTGGTCTTCATCGACGCCGACAAGGCGAACAACCCGCACTACGTGGAGTGGGCGCTCAGGCTGACCGGCGCGGGCAGCCTGATCGTCCTCGACAACGTGGTGCGCGGCGGCCGGGTGGCCGACCCGGACGACACCGGTCCGGACGTGCTGGGCACCCGCGCCGCCCTCGACCTGATCGGCGGCCACCCCCGGCTGAGCGGCACGGCGCTCCAGACCGTCGGCGCCAAGGGCTACGACGGCTTCGCACTGGCGCGCGTGCTGGCGTGATCCCCGGCCGCGTGCCTCAGACCTCGTGGTAGAAGCCCACGTTGACGCTGCGCGGGGCGGCGCGGTCCTGGATGACGACCTCGCCGCTGCCGCCCCGGGGCAGCTCCACGGTGCCGCCGTAGGCGACCGGCCGGACGTGTTCGCCGACGGTCAGCCGCACCTCGGAGGACGGCTCCGGCAGGGAGCCGCGCAGCCAGGTCAGCCGCCAGGTGCCGTCCGGCGCGCACTGGAACTCCAGGTGGACCCGCGAGACGAACAGCCAGTCGTCCGGCGTCGAGAGCCGGCACAGGGACGTGTCCCGGCCCACCCGCAGCACGGTGCCCGGCTCGCTGGGCGCGTCGGCCATGAGCATGCCGGCCGTGGCGCCCGCTTCCGCCGCGGACACCGCGGCCATGGTGAGTTCGAGCACGTGGGCTCCTCCTGAGACGTCCTGGCGGACCGGTGAGGCCCGTCCCGCTGCCGCCGAATGATAAAACGCCCGGCTGCGCGGCGTCCGGCACAATGGCCTCATGACCGAGCGAAAGCCACCCGGCGTCGGCTTCGAGTCCTGGGTCGACAAACAGATCCGTGATGCCGCGGCCCGCGGCGAGTTCGAGCAGCTGGCGGGAGCGGGCAGACCGCTCCCCCGCGAGGTCGAGACCACCTACGACGAGCTGTGGTGGGTCAAGCGGAAGATGGCCCGTGAGGGGTTCTCGGTGCTGCCGCCGACGCTGGCCCTGCGCAAGGAGGCCGAGGACGCGCTGGAGGCGGCCCTCTCGGCGCCCTCGGAGCGGATCGCGCGGAAGATCCTCACGGAGATCAACGCGAGGATCAGCGACATGATGTTCAAGCCGCCGCCCGGCCCCCCGCTGGGCAAGAAGCCGTACGACGTCGAGGACGTCGTACGGCAGTGGCGGGAGCGCCGGGCGGCCGGCGGGTCGGACGGCTCAGGCGTGTAGCAGCCGTTCCGCCAGCTCGCGGTAGTCCCGCAGGGCGAGCCGCAGCTGCTCGGTGTCGGTGGCCGTCTCGGCCCCGCCCCCGTCGGCGCCGTCGGTCTGCCAGGACCTGCGCAGGGTGCGGCGCCGCTCGGTCACCGCCTCCGTGAAGCGCTCGGTGAGCTCCTGCAGGGCGAGGTCGGCCTCCCGTACGGCGTCCCGCGGCGCGTCGACGAAGCCGGCCACGGCGTGCTGCAACCGCGCCGTGAGCTTGTCGGTGTCGTCGAGCCGGAGGAGGCGGACGGGGGAGGACCGGTCGCCGTCGTGGTGCGTGCCGGTGCCGGTGGGGACCCGGTCGGCCCCGTGGTGCGTGCCGGTACCGGTGCCGGTGGAGGACCGGTCGCCGTCGTGGTGCGTGCCGATGCCGGTGCCAGTGCCGGTGCCGGTGCCGGCGGGGGTGGTGCCGCCGGGCTGCGGGTGCGCGGCGGGCGGCGGGCTCCCCGCGCCGGGGGCCGGGGCGGTGCGGCCGGTCCCCTCGCGGGTGCCGGGACCGCGGGTGCCCGGGTCCGGGGCGTCGTCGCGGACGCCGGGGGTGGTGCGGTGTTCCTCGACGGGCGGGACGTCGCCGGTGCGTCGGGTCACGTCGGTCATCGGTCAGCTCTCCTTCGCCTGGTGCCGGTGGAACAACGACGGCGCGTGGTGGCCGCGGCCCGCGGCCGGGGACGTACGGCCGCCCTCCGCGGCGCCACGCCGTCCGGCCTCGTGCCGGGACGGCCGGACCAGTTCCTCGAACAGCGCGCGGGCACCGACGAGGGCCTCGCGCATCTCCTCGGTGCCCGCACCGCCGTCGTGCGCGCCGTTCGCGCGGGCCTGCACCACCCGGTGCACGCGCCGGTAGCCCTCGACGTGGTGGGCGTGGTGCACGGACAGCGCGGCGAGCTGGTCCTCGTAGTGGCCGTCGGCGGGGAAGCCCCGGGCGGCGGCGAGTTCGGCGATCAGCCGGTCCGCCTCGGCGACCGCGTCGTGCGGCGCGTCGACGAACCGCTCCTGGACGGCCGTCCAGCGCGCCTCGTACCTCTCCCGCTCGACGGGTTCCAGCGGCCGTACGCGCAGGTCGCCGTGGCGCTCCACGCGCTCGGCGAGCTCCCGCTCGGCGGCCTTGGTGTCCCCGTCGTGCCGGGCGACGGCACGGTCGTACTCGGGTCCGAAGCGCCGCTTCAGGCCGGTGCCGTGCCGCGGGTCGCGGGCGCGCAGGGTCAGCACGGCCGCGACGACGGCAACGATCGCGACAATCACGATCAACGCAATGATCAAGCCAGTGGACATGGATGCCTTCCGGGTTTTCGGCCGGACCGGCACTCCTCGCGAGCCGGTTCGCCCTTCGTGTTGCCCGGAGGTCCGCGCACAAACAGTTCCCGGCCGTCACCGTGCGGCACGGCCCGTCCGCTCAGCCGGTCCGCGCCACCGGCCGCTCGTCGTGCGGGCGTTCGCCGCGGGAGCCGCACAGCTCGTCGTTCAGCTCGTGCACCAGCCCCACGAGGTCGGTCGGGCGGTCCGGCCCCCACCAGTCGCCGAGCAGTTCGGCCAGCGACTCCTCACGGGCCCGCGCCAGCCGCTCCGTCACCTCGCGCCCCTCGTCGGTGAGCACCATGTCGACGCCCCGGCGCACGGCGAGGTGCCGGATCTCGGCCTGCCGGGCGGCCTCGAGGACGACGTTCAGCGGGACGGGGCTGCGTTCGGCGAGGCGGGCCGGTTCCACCGAGCCGTGCTTCCTGATGCGCAGCAGCAGCCAGCTCGTGGCGGGCAGCAGGTCGTAGCCCGCGCGGTCGGTGATCCTCCGGTAGATCTCGCGGCGCCCCTCACGGGTGCCGAGCACCGACAGCGCGCGGCACACCTCGTCGTACGAGGACCGCTCCACGGGGTTGCTGGCCAGCGTCTCGGTGACGTCGGGCGCGGTGACCGAGGCGCGCAGCCGGTCCTCCTTGAGGAACCAGGCCAGCGCGAAGCCGAGGACGGCGACGGGCACGGCGTACAGGAAGACGTCGGTGATGGCGGTGGCGTACGCGTCGAGCGCGGGCGGGCGCAGGGCCGGCGGCAGGGCGGCGATGCCGCGCGGGTCGGCCTCCAGGGTGTCGGGGGAGACGCCGGGCGGGAGCCGGGAGCCGCGGAAGGCGGCGGTGAGTTCGGCGCCGAGCCGGTTCGCGAAGACCGTGCCGAAGATGGCGACGCCGAACGAGGCGCCGATGGAGCGGAAGAAGGTCGCGCCGGAGGTGGCGACGCCGAGGTCCTCGTAGGGGACGGCGTTCTGCACGATCAGCACCAGGACCTGCATCACCAGGCCGAGCCCGAAGCCGAAGACGAAGAAGCACGCGCTCATCTCGGCGGTGGAGCTGTGCGTGTCGAGCCGGTGGAGCAGCAGCAGTCCGAGGGTGGTGACGGCGGTGCCGGCGATCGGGAAGACCTTCCAGCGGCCGGTGCGGCTGACGATCTGCCCGGAGCCGGTGGAGGACAGCAGCATGCCGGCCACCATCGGCAGCATGTGCACGCCGGACATGGTCGGGGTGACGCCCTGGACCACCTGGAGGAAGGTCGGCAGGTAGGTCATCGCGCCGAACATGGCGAAGCCGATGATGAAGCTGATCACGGCGGAGAGCGTGAAGGTGCGCACCCGGAACAGCTTCAGCGGCAGCACCGGTTCGGCGGCCCGCCGCTCCACCCGCACGAAGGCCGCGGCGAGGAGCGCGCCGAGCACCGCGAGGCCGATGATCTGCGGCGAGGACCAGCCCCAGGTGGTGCCGCCGAGGGAGGCGACGAGGACCAGGCAGGTGGCGACGGAGGCGATGAGGAAGGTGCCGAGGTAGTCGATGAGGTGCCGGGTCCGGCGGCGCGGGATGTGCAGCACCGCCGCGATCACGGCGAGCGCGACGGCGCCCACGGGGAGGTTGACGTAGAACACCCAGCGCCAGCTCAGATGCTCGGTGAACAGTCCGCCGAGCAGGGGTCCGAGCACGCTCGTCGCCCCGAACACCGCGCCGAACAGGCCCTGGTAGCGGCCGCGTTCGCGGGGCGGCACGAGGTCGCCGACGATCGCCATGGACAGCACGATCAGCCCGCCGCCGCCCAGGCCCTGGAGGGCGCGGAACCCGATCAGCTGGGGCATGTCCTGCGCCGCGCCGCACAGCGCGGAGCCGACGAGGAAGATCACGATGGCGGTCTGGAAGAGCCTCTTGCGCCCGTACTGGTCGCCGAGCTTGCCCCACAGCGGGGTCGCGGCGGTCGAGGCCAGCAGGTACGCGGTGACCACCCAGGACAGGTGCTCCAGGCCGCCCAGGTCGCTGACGATGGTGGGCAGCGCGGTGGCCACGATGGTCTGGTCGAGGGCGGCGAGCAGCAGTCCGAGCAGCAGGGCGCCGATCGAGACCATGACGTTCCCGGACACGCGTTCCGGGCCGCCGGTGCCGCGGATCGGCGGCCCGGCGCCGGGTGCGGACCCGGCGTTGCTCGCCTTCGGCGCCGTGCGGTGCGCGTCCCCGGCCATGAAGACCTCCACAGAATCCCGGTTTCCCCCTCCATCGTGATCGGTGTGACCCGTTATGGCCTGTTGAGTCCTGCCGGAAGTCCGCATTCCGGGGGCGCGCGGACCCGGCTGTGAAGAGGATCTGCATAATCTCTGGAGTTCGCGAGGGGAGGGACGAACACGTGGAACAGCCGAACGGACACCCGTGCCCGGAGTGCGGTGCGCCCAGGAACAGCGACAACACGCCGTCGTGCGCCTGCACCCTGCGTGCGTCCGACGCCCTGCGCGACGCCCGCACGGCGCAGGCCGCCGCCGCGGAGGACTTCGACCCGCTGCGCATACGGCCGTACGTCGAGCTGGACGGCGAGAGCGGGCGGAGCACCTCGAGCGGGCCCGCGGAGGCCGCCGGTGCGGCCCGGACGCCCGCGCACGGGCCGGACGGGCCCGTCGCCCCCGAGGCCCCGGACGCGACGATGCCGTTGCGCGCCGTTCCGCCGGAGGAGGCGCCCGGCGCGGCGGAGGCGACGACCGTCCTCCCGACGCCGCTGGCGCCCGGGGCGGCCCGGCCGAACGACACCGATCTGCGCCTGTTCGACTCCACGCAGCCCCTCGCGGCCGTCCCCGACACCCCGGCGGCGCCCGGTCCGGCCGGTGCCGACGGGGAGCGGCCGCGCCGGCGCCGCCGCGGGACGCTGTTCGCGGCCGCCGGGGCCGTGGTCGTCGTGGTGGGTGCGGCGGGGTGGGCGAGCGGAGTGTTCTCCTACGAGACGCCGTCCCGGGACGGCGCCGCGCCGCGGGAGGTCCGGGCGGGCGTCCCGGACCCGTCGTCCGCCGCGTCCTCCGCTGAGCCGACGGCCGGCGCGTCCTCCGCCCCGCCCTCGTCGTCGGCCTCCCCGTCGGCCTCGCCGTCCACGAGCGAAAGCACCTCGGCCTCGCCGTCGCCGTCGGCGTCCACCGCCTCGGCGAGCCCGTCACGGTCCGCCGAACCGTCCTCGACGCCGACGACCACGGCGCCGGCCGGCTCCGCCGAGGACACGGAGGAGGCCGACGACGGGGAGGGCGCCGTCGCCGGCCCGGTGCTGCGCCGCGGCGACCGCGGCGCGGAAGTCGTCGAACTCCAGCAGCGCCTGCACCAGCTGTACCTCTACAACGACGAGGTCAACGGCCAGTTCAACCGCCGCGTGGAGGACGCCCTGCGCAACTACCAGTGGTCCCGGGGCCTCCAGTCCGAGCTGAGCGTGTACGGCCCGCAGACGCGGGCCCGCCTGGAGACGGAGACCCGGGAGCCGTAGCCCGCGCGCCGCGGGCGCCGCGCCGCGCGCCCGCGTTCCCGCGCCGCGCGGCGTCGAAGGAGCGGGCCGGGGGCTGCGGCTACTCCGTGACGTGGAGCCGGAGCGCGCCGTCGGCCGCGGCCTCCACGCGGACCCGGGTCAGGTCGCGCACGACCACGTCCGGGTGGTGGAACCCGGCCCGGGGGCCGATGCCCACGACCCGCATCCCGGCCGCGCGGCCCGCGGCGATGCCCGCGCCCGAGTCCTCGAAGACCACGCAGTCGGCCGGGTCGACGCCCAGCTCCGCCGCGCCCTTCAGGAAGCCCTCGGGGTCGGGCTTGCTCGCGCCGACGGACTCCGCCGTCACCCGCACCGCGGGCAGCTCGAGGCCGGCGGCGGCCATCCGCGCCGTGGACAGGGCGACGTCGGCGGAGGTCACGAGCGCGTGCGGCAGCCCCTTCAGGGAGGCGAGGAACGCGCGGGCGCCCGGCACCTCGACGACGCCGTCGGTGTCCGCGGTCTCCTCGGCCAGCATGCGGGCGTTGTCCGCGTGGTTCTGCTCCATCGGGCGGTGGGGCAGCAGGAGGGCCATCGAGGCGTACCCCTGGCGGCCGTGCACGACCTTCATGACCTCGTCGCCGTCGAGCCCGTTCCGGTCGGCCCAGCGCCGCCAGACGCGTTCGACGGAGGCGTCCGAGTTGACGAGGGTGCCGTCCATGTCCAGCAGGAGGGCACGGGCGGTGAGTACGGCGGTGGCCGTCATCGGCAGCTCCAAGGCGCGCGGGAGGGGCCTTCGAGTGGGGCCCGGGGACAGAGTGACCCCGCCCGCCGGTCAGGGAGAACGGGCGGGAGCCACTTTGTTCATCCACGGTACAAAACAAACCCGGCATCCCGCCACCGCCTTCGCCGGACGTTCACCGACGCTTCGGCCCGCCGTCGCCGCGCGGGACCGCGCGGCGGGACGTCATCCGGCGACCGCCTCCCACAGGCTCCACACGCCCAGACCCAGCATCAGCAGTGCCGCGATCTTCGTGATCAGCTCGAGCGGCACCCGCTTCATCAGCGCCTTCCCGCCGACGATGCCGAGCCCGGCCACCGACCACAGCGCGAGCACCGCGCCCAGGCCGACGGAGAGCGGGTCGTCGTAGCGGGCGGCGAGGTTGGCCGTCATGATCTGCGTCAGATCACCGAACTCGGCGACCAGGATCAGCATGAATCCGGCTCCGGAGACCTTCCAGAAGGACTGGTTCTCCGGCTTGCGGACCTCCTCCTCGTCCTCGCCCTTCCTCATCAGCAGCACCGCGGCACCGCCCAGGAAGAGCACGCCGGTGATCGCGTGCACGATCTGCTGCGGCAGCAGCGTGAGCACGCTGCCCGCCGCCACCGCGAGCGCGACGTGCAGCGCGAAGGCGGCGGCGACACCGGCGAAGACGTAGGAGGCGCGGTAGCGGGTGCCGAGGACGAGGCCGGCGAGCGCGGTCTTGTCCGGGAGTTCGGCGAGGAAGACGACGCCGAAGACGACGGCCGTCACGGTCAGGCTGATCAACGGTTCCTCAATCGGTCGGGGCCGCCCCACCGAGAGTGCTGTGCGATTCCACGGGACACCTCGGCACGGCAGCACACGAGGCACCCGTACCGTACGGCACGGGCGTGCACTGCTTGCCGAAGGTCTCGCTGGCCGGTCCCGCGTCGCGGAACCCGCCTCCGGGCGCCGGCTCAGGCGTGCTGAGCAGTATGTCGACGGTCCGGCGAAGAGCTACTCCCCTTCTGCGCCGTCCATGGTACGCGAGGCCCGCGCCGGCCGTCGTACGCGGAAACTTCACACGCGAACCATAGACGTGTCATGAACGCATCATTAGTTTCTTACCCGATCCACCCCTTCCGGCAACGCGGCGCGGCGAGCCTTCCCCTGCCCGCACACCGGTGACCCCACCCCACGAGGGAGTTCGCATGTCGAAGTTCTACGCGCGTCGACGACTCGGCGCGGTCGCGGCGTTCACCGGCCTCATAGCCTCCGCCGGCCTGTTCAACGGGCCGGCCGCCTCCGCCGCCCTGCCCACCCCGGTCAGCGCCGCCACCGCCCGCGGCTACCTCGCCGCCCTCACGGTCGCCACCGAGAACCGCACCGGCTACAACCGCGACCTCTTCCCGCACTGGATCACGCAGTCCGGCTCCTGCAACACCCGCGAGAGCGTCCTCAAGCGCGACGGCTCGGGCGTCGTCACCGACTCCTCCTGCGCCGCCACCAGCGGCAGCTGGTACTCCCCGTACGACGGCGCCACCTGGTCCGCCGCCTCCGACGTCGACATCGACCACCTCGTCCCGCTCGCCGAGGCCTGGGACTCCGGCGCCGGCTCCTGGTCCACCTCGCGGCGCCAGGCCTTCGCCAACGACCTGACCCGCCCGCAGCTCCTCGCCGTCACGGACAACGTCAACCAGGCCAAGGGCGACCAGGACCCGGCCACCTGGATGCCGTCGCGCACGGCCTACCGCTGCACCTACGTCCGCGCCTGGGTCCAGGTGAAGTACTACTACGGCCTCTCGGTCGACTCCGCCGAGAAGTCCGCCCTGCAGAACCACCTGGCGAGCTGCTGAGCAAATCGCCGGGTGCACAAATCTCCCCGGTGGCCTCCGTCGCTGCGTACCGTACGGGGCGACGGAGGAAGGGGTCACCATGGCCGGACTGCTGCTCGGACCACTGCTCAGGTACATCGACGGCTCGTCGGCCACCCTCTGGGTCGAGACCGACGGCCCGGGCACCGTGGAGGTGCGCTGTGCGGACGGGAGCGGCGGGAGGGCCGGGACCTTCCGGATCGCGGGCCACCACTACGCCCTCGTGCCCGTCACCGGCCTCACGCCGGGGACGGCCACCCCGTACGAGGTCTTCGTGGGCGACGCCCGGGTGTGGCCGCCGGCCGAGGCCCCGTTCCCGTCGCTCCCGCCGTCCGTCATCCCCACCCCGGGCCCGGACGGCCGCGTGCGCGTCTCGTTCGGCTCCTGCCGCTGGGCGTCCCCGCCCACCGGGGAGCCCGACCCGGTCGGCCCCGACGCCCTGGACGCCCTGGCGCAGCGCGTCGCCGCCGACCCGGACGGCGAACGCCCCGACGTCCTGCTGCTCCTCGGCGACCAGGTGTACGCCGACGAGACCTCCGACGCCACGCGCGAGTGGCTCGCCGCCCGCCGCGACCTGGACGAGCCCCCGGGCGGCCAGGTGGCGGACTACGAGGAGTACACCCACCTCTACTACGAGTCCTGGCTCGACCCGCAGGTGCGCTGGCTGCTGTCCACCGTGCCCACCTGCATGATCTTCGACGACCACGACGTGATCGACGACTGGAACACCTCCGCCTCCTGGGTCGCCGACATGCGGGAGACGTCGTGGTGGCGGGAGCGGATCCTCAGCGGCCTGATGTCGTACTGGGTGTACCAGCACCTGGGCAACCTCTCCCCCGCCGAGGTCGAGGCCGACCCGCTGTACGCGTCCGTCCGGGCGGCCGACGACGGCACCGAGGCGCTGCGCGCCTTCGCCTCCCGCGCCGAGGCGGACGCGACCGCCGTGCGCTGGAGCTACCGGCGCGACTTCGGCCGGGTGCGCCTGGTGATGGTGGACAGCCGCGCGGCCCGCGTCCTGGAGGAGGGCCGACGCTCCATGATCGACCGGACCGAGGCCGACTGGCTGCGCGCCCAGGTCCTCGACGGGCGCGGCTCCTACGACCACCTCCTCATCGGCACGTCCCTGCCCTGGCTGCTGCCCCACCTGGTGCACGACGTCGAGGCCTGGAGCTCCGTGCTGTGCCGGGGCGACAAGGGCGCCCGCTGGGCGTGGCTCGGGGAGCGGCTGCGGCGCGCGGCGGACCTGGAGCACTGGGCGGCCTTCCCGGAGTCGTTCGGCGAGCTGGCGGAGCTGATCGCCGAGACCGGTACGGGACCGGGGGCGCCGGCGACGGTGTGCGTGCTCTCCGGAGACGTCCACCACGCCTACGTCGCCGAGCCGAGCTGGCCGGACGGCACCGGTCCGGACTCCCGGGTGGTGCAGCTGACCTGCTCGCCCGTGCACAACTCCATCCCGATGTCGATGAGGCTCGGCTTCCGCGTGGGCTGGGGCGGCGCCGCCCGGCTCCTCGGCCGCGCGTTCGCGCGGCACGGCCGTCTCGCCCCGCCGCCGGTCACCTGGCGCAAGACGGGCGGGCCCTGGTTCGGCAACCAGCTCATGACGCTGACGACCCGGGGGCGTTCGGCGGTGCTGCGGCTGGAGCACGCGCAGCGGGAGGCGGCCGGAGTCCGGCTCAGGAGCACGGCGGAGACCCGGCTCAGCCGGTGAGCCGGGAAACCTGTGAGCCACCTGTGGACCATGGTGCGTATTCGGTCACGCCGTGGGTCATGACGGCGGGGCGGACGCCGCGCTGACCGGCGGGAGCGGGTGCGCGGAAGCGGGCGGAGGGGACGGATTCACGGCTAAATGTTGAACTTGCAAGTATTAATGAGGGACGCCTAGCGTGAGAGGTCGACTCGGTTCCGCCCCCCGGACCGGCCCCGTCCGGGGGCCGGCTCGACCGAAGGAGACCCCCACATGAGCGGACGCCTCAACAGCGCCCAGCCGTACGTCCTGGGCATGTTCCGCATCGTCGTCGGACTGCTCTTCGCCTGCCGCGGCGCCGTTTCCCTGCTCGGCCTGCTCGGGGGCGAGGACGGCAACGGCGGCACCGTCGGGATCGGCGTCTGGCCCGATTGGTACGCGGGCCTGATCCAACTCGTCGGCGGCACCCTGATCGTGCTCGGCCTCGGCACCCGCGCCGCCGCCTTCGTCTCGTCCGGCTCGATGGCCTACGCGTACTTCACGGTCCACCAGCCCCAAGCCCTGTGGCCGATAGAGAACAACGGCGAGAAGGCGGCGCTGTTCTGCTGGGCCATGTTCCTGCTGGTGTTCACCGGCTCCGGGGCCTTCGGCCTGGACCGCCTCCTCGCCAGGCGCTCGTCGGCGAACGGCGAACGGAAGGCGGAGCGGACCCCGGTGGCGGCCTGACCGTCCTCCCCGGCCCCGGGCCGCACGGGTGTCCTCCCCCTCGTACGAGGGGGAGGACACCCTTCCTCTTCACGCGGGGGAAGGAGGGGGGAACGCCGGGCGCCGAACACGCGAACCCCCCGTGACCCCTCCGTCACCCGTCGGGCGTACGCTGTATGGCTGTCATCGGTCACTCCTGCCACTCCTGCCGCTCCCGCGCGACAGCGCGGCACGGTACGGCCCACGGGGGATACACGGGGAGTTCGGGTGGAGAGTCTGATGTCGCTGGTCGGCAGCCCGTGGATCTATGCGGTGGTGACCCTCTCGGTCCTGCTCGACGTGTTCCTCCCGGTCCTGCCCAGCGGGGTCCTGGTGATCACCGCGGCCACGGCGGCGGCCGCGGGCACGGCGGCCGACGTGCCCGACATCCTGGTGCTGACGCTGTGCGCCGCCACCGCCTCCGTCCTGGGCGACCTGGTGGCCTACCGCCTCGCCTGGCGCGGCGGCGCCCGGCTGGACAGGGCGATCGCCCGTTCCCGACGGCTGAGCAGCGCGCAGGAACGCCTCGGCGCGGCGCTCGCCCGGGGCGGCGGCGCGCTGGTCGTCCTCGCCCGCTTCGCGCCGGCCGGGCGCTCGGTGGTCTCCCTCGGCGCCGGCGCCGCGCGCCACCGCGTCCGCGACTTCCTGCCCTGGTCCGCCCTGGCGGGGCTGTCCTGGGCCGCGTACAGCGTGGCCCTCGGGTACTTCGGCGCCCACTGGCTGGGCGCGAGCTGGCTGGCGACGGCGGTGTCGGTGGGCGCGCTGTTCGCGGCGGGGGCGGGCGCGGGGTACCTGATGCGGCGGCCACGACCGCGGCCCTCGGAGGCTTCGTAGGCCCCGCGGACCCCGGGACTGCGCACGGAAGCCGGGGTGGCCGGCCCGGCCCGGGGGCGGTCGTCCCGCCCGGCGCGCGCGGGGTGCCGC